>NZ_JAHIDY010000069.1:0-17090 GCF_018732265.1 Pseudomonas sp. TAE6080 | reverse complement strand
ACACCACCGGCCCGCTGACTGTGACTTTGGATAACAACCAGACCATCACCATCGGTGTGAACCAATCGAGCGGTACTGTTTCGGTTGTGGCTCCAGATGATGTGTACAAAGGTGATCAGACTGTTACGACCGGCATCAAGGAAGTAACTGGCGGTGAGCACTTCGAGAACTTGGTCCCAGGTACTGACAAGGTCACTACGACTGTCACCGATACCCCAGGTACCGACAACACCACCACCGTCACCCTGACCGCTCCGTCTGAAGTAAGTGAAGGCGGCAAGATCATCTACACCGCCACGCTTTCTAATAAAGCGGATACCGACGTCACCCTGACCCTCGACAACAAACAAACCATCACCATCAAAGCCGGCGAAACCGTTGGCACCGTGACGGTTGATGCCCCGGGCGATGACGTGTTCATCGACAAGAGCACCCAGACCGTCCAGATCACCGGGACTGCTGGCGGCAACTTCGAGAAACTCGTAGTGGCTGGCGACGGCGCAACGACTCAGATCAACGACACCATCGACGATGTGAAGGTCGTACTGACCGCCACTACCAGCGTCGCCGAAGGTGGCCAGATCGTCTACACCGCCAGCCTCGTGGACAAGAACGGCGTGGCCGTGACCAACGTGGGTTCCGACCTGGTGATCAAGTTGGATAACAACTTGAGCATTACCATCGGCAATGGCAAGACCAACGGTACTGCCAACTTCACCGCGCCGAATGACTTCTACGTCGGTGCCAAGGATATTTCCGCCAAGATCACCACCGTGGTCAGCGGTGGCGACAAGTATGAAAACCTGATCCCGGTCGGCACGCCAGTGGTCACCAAGGTGACGGACGTAACGAGCAACACCGTGATCAGTATCGCGGGCGACGCCTCGGTTACCGAAGGCCAGACCGCTCACTACACGTTGAACCTGACCCAACCGGCGGAAACCGAAGTCACGGTGACCCTCTCGTACAAAGGCGTGGCCCAGGACGGTTCAGACTTCACCGGCGTGTACACCGTGAAGATTCCGGCCGGCCAAAGCACCGCGACGTTCGATATCAAGACTATCGACGACAAGCTGACCGAGCCTACGGAGAAGTTCGAGATCAGCATCTCTGGCACTTCCGGCGGCAACTTCGAGAACCTGGTGGTCAGCCCCACCAACGGTAAAGTTGAAACCTCGATCATCGATAACGATGCACCACCGGTTATCGATCTGGATGCCAACAACTCCAGCGGCGCCACCGGGAACGACTTCAAGACCACGTTCACCGAAGGCGGCAATAGCGTGTCGATTGCTGACACCGACATCAAGATCACCGACCCGGACAGCACCCAGCTCACTGGCGCCACGGTGGTGCTGACTAATACTCAGCCGAACGATTCGTTGGGCTACAGCAACGTCACCGGTATCACCGTGACTTCGGTCACAGACCCTGTCACCGGCAAGATCACCCTGACCTTGACTGGCACGGCGTCGCTGGCTGACTACATGCAGCAGATCAAGAACATCACGTTCAGCAACAGCAGCGACGACCCGAGCACCACGCCACGGACCATCACCGTGACCGTGACCGACGGTGGCAACTACTCGAACGTGGCAACCACCACAGTCAACGTAACGGCAGTCAACGACGCACCGGTTGCCACTGGCAGTGCCGTTACCGGCACCGAAGACACGCCGCTGACGCTGACCTGGGCTAACTTCGGGGTCACCGATGTGGATTCCCCTCAGGCCAGCCTCGGGGTGAAAATCACCGAGCTGCCAGTTGCCGGCAAGCTGCAGTTCCTGGCAGCGGATGGCACCACCTGGACCAACGTGAGCGCCGGCCAGACCTTCACCAAGGCGCAGATCGACGGTGGCCAGTTGCGCTTCACGCCAAACGCCAACGAATCCGGGGCCGACGGCTACGGCGGCACCGGTGTGGGCAACAAGCAGGCTGATTATGCACAGTTCAAGTTCCAGCCAACCGATGGCAAGGACCTGGGCACCAGCACTACTGTGAAAGTCGACATCACACCGGTTGCGGATGCGCCAACCTTGAGCGTTGCCGACAACAACATCGCCTCGATCGGCCTGACGAAGCAGAGCTGGAACAGCATTGCGAACCTGGGTAACAACGGCAACGGCGCCTCGGCGACCGTGCTGAAAAATGCGATCGACAAAGCAGGCACGCCAAACAGCACGACGATTGCCACCGACGTCACGTCAACTGCAGACGTACCGGGCGGCGCCGGGTCGAAGACCTCCGGTCTGATCTACCTGGAAGCCGGCAAGACCTATACCTTCAGTGGTTATGGCGATGACAGCATCCTGGTCAACATCGGCGGCAAAGACGTGGCCAGCGGCACCTGGGGCTCGAACTCCGGCCAGTTCAGCGGTACGTTCACGCCGACCAGCAATGGCTACTACAGCATTGATATCTACCATGCCAACCAGGCGGGCGCCGGCAGCTATGACGTCAACCTGTCGGTCAACGGTGGTCCGGTCACCAACCTGAGCAATACCAACATCCCGATCTACACCGGGGTCAATGACCTGATCAGCGCAGGTGCCCAGGTGTCTGACCTGCACGGCACCAACGGCCAGGGCTACTACGATGCGTACAAGCTCAACGAAGGGCTGGAAAACGGCACGGTCAAGCTGACCAAGGTCACCACCGGCCTGACCGATACCGACGGTTCGGAAACCCTGAGCGTGAAGATTGGCAGCATCCCGGTGGGCGCAGTGCTCAGCGACGGTGCCGGGCATACCTTCACGGCAACCAACGGCCTGACCGAAGTCAATGTCACCGGTTGGGATCTCAATAATTTGAGCCTCAAGCCACTGCCTTACACCAGCGGCCAGTACAACCTGACCGTGACGTCGACCTCCACCGAAAGCCTCGGCGGCTCGGCCACAACCGTTGCCAATCTGCCGGTCAAGGTGTACCCGGCAACCTATAGCGGAAGCACGGCGACTTCGGGCGATGACAACGTCACCGGTACCAGTGGCAACGACATCATCGTGGCGGACGTTTCGGGCCTGAACGTGGTCCAGGGCAAGAACTACAACATCGCGTTCATGATCGATACGTCGGGCAGTATGGGTGCGGACTCGGTGGCGGCGGCTAAAGCCTCGCTGACCACCGTGTTCAACTCACTGAAAGACAGTATCGGCTCCAGCACCTCTGGCGTCGTGAATATCTTCCTCGCGGACTTCGATACCCAAGTCAACCAGACCGCTACGGTCAACCTGAAAGACCCAGGTGCTCTGGCTGCCCTGCAGAAAGTCCTGGACTCGATGGTGTCTGAAGGCGGGACCAACTACGAAGACGTGTTCAAGGCCGCATCCAACTTCTTCAACAGTGCCAAGGCGACCAGCAACACTGGCGCAATCAACACAACGTACTTCATCACCGATGGCCAGCCGACGTATTACCAACGCAGCGAGCAGGGCAACCCGACCTTGTACGGCAACGTCAAGCTGGATGATGTCGTCAACATGAACAACTACACCCTAGGCACCGCCACCCGGATCACTATCGACTCGACTCACCTGATTGATATTGATGCTGTCGGGAAAATGACGCTCTGGATCAACAACGGGGGCTGGTCACAGTACAACCCGGGAGTCATCCACGCCCAAGGGGATGGCACTTTTGAGCTGTCGGTGCGTGACGGTTATGGCAACTATACCGACACCACCACCACCACTAACTCCAATAGCGCATTCGCACTGCTCAAGGGCCTGTCCACCGGCGGTGTCGAAGCCATCGGCCTCAACAGTGGCGTCAGCCTGGATCAGTTGAAACCGTACGACAGCGATAACAAGCCACAAGCCAACATCGATCCGAAGGACCTGGCTAACGCCATCCTCGGTAGCAGCGAGGCCACCCTGCCGGGGGCCGACCGTGTCGATGGGGGTGACGGCAACGACATCCTGTTTGGCGACCTGGTGACCTTCAAGGATGTTACAGGCGAAGGCTACAACGCCATCCAGACCTACGTGGCAGGGAAAAACGGCGTAGCGGTGTCTGCAGTCACCGGCCAGGATGTGCACAAGTACATCACCGAGCACTACAACGAGTTCAACACCTCGGGTGCCAAGGACGGCAATGACACCCTGCTGGGTGGTTCGGGTGATGACATCCTGTTCGGCCAGGGCGGCAACGACTACCTGGACGGTGGCAAGGGCAACGACATTCTGTTGGGCGGTACCGGTAGCGACACGCTCATCGGCGGCCAGGGCAATGACATCCTGATCGGCGGCACCGGTGCCGATACCTTTGTCTGGAGAGCGGGCGACACCGGCAACGATGTGATCAAGGACTTCAAGGCATCGGAAGGCGACCGTATCGACCTGCGCGACCTGCTCAAGGGCGAAACCGACGGCACCATCGACAACTTCCTGAAGTTGACCACGGTGGATAACGTGACCACGCTGCAGATCAGTTCCGAAGGCAAGCTCAACGCCGCCGGTGGCCTGGCCAACGCGGATGTAACGATCAAGCTGGAAGGCAACAACTGGTCCGGTCAGTCGATCAACTCGCTGATCACCGGTGCTGACCCGACCATCAAGGTCGATCACACCTAAAAGCAACCGTGAATCGGCCGCCTCTTGAGGCGGCCGATTCATTTGCGGCCACCGTTCACTGGCATGGGGTCGCGATTGCACGGCATACTCACGCCCAATCGCGCGCCGTTGGCCTATGCTCTGACAGGCTGTCGTCAGTTCTTCTCATGAGGGATGTTCAATGTTCTACGTGCAACGTGATGCACAGGGTGAGCTGATTCGCGCCGAGGCGGTTGCCTTCGCCGAGTCGACCGGGACCCTGCCAGCGGACCATCATGAGATCCAGGCCTGGTTCGCCAATGAAGAAGCGGAGGTGAGCCTCAAGCAGCTCAAGCACAGTGACTCGGAGATGATCCGGGTGCTGGAAGACTTGATTCAGGTGCTGATCCACAAAGGCGTAATCAATCTGACTGACCTGCCGGTCGCCGCACAAGCCAAGTTGAAAGACCGCAGCCACGCGCGGGAAGCACTGGGTGGCCTGAGCCACCTGATCAATGATGATGAGACCGGCCTGATCTGAGGCCGGCCCACAGCCTCAGCGCCAGGGCGCCGGCTCACCAAACAGCTGGCCCTGCACGCCAAAAATCCCCATCTCGCGAATCACCTTCAATTCACCCTCGGTTTCGACCCGCTCGGCAATCAGCGGCAAGTCGATGCTGTGGGCTGCGCGCTGGATGGCTTCGATGAACAGGCGCTTGTCGCTTTCCTGGTCGATGTCGCGGATGTAGCTGCCATCGATCTTCAGGTAGGCCAGGCCCAAGCGCGCCAGGTTGCCGATCATGCTGAAGCGCCCGCCAAAGCGTTGCAGGCTGAGGGAGAAGTTCAGCTCGCGCAGACGCTGGGTCAACTGCTCCAGCACGGCTTGTTCGGGCAGTTGCTCTTCACCGATTTCCAGGGTCAGGCGCGGGCCCAGGTTGGCGTGCTGGCGCAGCAGGTCGAACACGCGATTCAGGGCCTGCGGGTCTGCCAGCGTGGCCGCAGACAGGTTCAGGGCCAGCGAGTGCTCGTGGCTGGCCATTTGTTTGAGTACCAGCTCCAACATCACCCGATCCAGGCGCGCCGACCAGCCAAACCGCTCAAGCCAAGGCAGGAAACGGCCGGCCGGGATCGTGTGGCCATGGCCGTCGACCAAGCGCGAGAGCACTTTGTAATGCAGGACCAGTTGCGGATCCTGGCTGGCCACCACCGGTTGGAAGTACAACTCGAAGCGGTGCTGGGTCAGCGCCTGGTCCAGCAGTGTGTGCCAGGCATGATGGTCGTCGCCGACGCTGGCAGCTGCGCTGTGGTCCAGGCACACCCAACTGACATCGCCCTGGGTTTCGGCCTGGGCCAGCGCCTGGTCGGCCAGGGTCAACAGGGCTTGTGGCGAATCACCATGATTGAACGGCGCCAGGCCGATACAGGCAACCGGCGAAACGTCACTGGCGCCGGTGGCTTGCAGGCTTTGCAGGGTGCTTTCCAGGTTCTGCGCCAGCTGCAACGCCTCTTCACGCATCAGCCCCGGCGCCAGCACGGCAAACTCGCCACCGCGGATACGGGTGACCAGGTTGTGGGTTTCCGGATACGGCTCGCACTGGCGCAGCAGCTGTTCGCCGACCGCCTGCAACAATTGGTCGGTGCGCTGGCCGCCCAGCCGTTGGTTAAGACCGGCCAGGTCCTTGACCCGCAGCACCAGCAAGTAACCCGAGTTGGTTTCTTCGGGGTTGCTGACCCGGGCGTTGAGTTGCATCTCGAAATAGCGTCGATTGGCCAGGCCCGTGAGGTTGTCCTGATAGGACTCTACCCGCAGCTTTTCACTGCGCTCGGCCTGTTCCTGGAACAGTGCCTTGAGCTTTTCCACCATCTGGTTCATTGCCTGCACCACCCGGCGCAGTTCCGGAGTGCGCGGCAGATCCGGCAGGCTCAGGAACTCGCGACGGGCAATGGCGTGAGACTGCTTGACCATGTAGTCCAATGGCTTCAGTTGCCGGCGCAGCAACAGCGCGCCCAGCACGGCACTTACCGCGCCACACAACAGCAGCCAGCCGAGGCTGCCCAGGGCGCTCTGCCACAGCTTGGCCAGCGCGAACATCGGATGGCTGACCACCTCGACCCGCGCCGCCTGTTCCCAGCCACGGCTGACCAGAGCGTCGCCACCGGCCGGCTCAAGGCCGATCAACTTGACGAACCAGTTGGGTACACCGTTATTGTCGGGGATACCGCTGCGCTCGACGATGACCTGGTCATTGGTCACGTCGACCACGCGGATGCTCGCGTAATAGCCGCTGTCGAAGATCGAGCTGACCAGCAGCTCGACCATCGCCGGGTCGTCGATATTGGGTGTCAGGGACAACGCCAGGGCCGTCGCCGCATCCTGCGCGTGGGAGCGCAGCTGGTTCACGTACTGGGTACGCGAGCTTTCCAGGCTGACCATGAAGCTGCCGCTGAAGGCGACCACCAGGAACAGACAGATAGCAATCAACAGCTGTTTGAACAGTGACATCTGAGCAGTTACTCCTCGTTGGCCGGCTCGGCGGGGAAGCCTTCCGCACGCATTTTCTTCAGCACATCCTGCCAGCGCGACAGGCGTTTGGTGTCGCCGACCTTCTTGTTGCCCTTGGCGCCCGGCAGGTACAAGCCTTCGGCGTTGAAGGAGTAGACCGGCAGCAAGTCGGTCCGTTGGCTGGCGGGCTGGATTTCGTCGATCAGGCTGTCGAGCACCAGCGGCATGGCCTCTGGCGTCGAATAATAGGTCAAGACCATGTGGGCACGATTTTGCCGCAACGCCTTGACGTAGGTAATGCGCAATTTGTCGCTGGAGACACCCAGGCGGCGCAGGCTGAAATACTTGGCGATGGCGTAGTCTTCACAATCGCCGGCGCCTTTCCACAGGGCTTCGATGGGCGTTTCCCAATAATCGACCTGGTTCCACAAGTCGATATCCTCGACATAGCGCACCCGCTTGTTGAAGAACAGGTTGACCACCTTGAGCTGCTCCAGCTCACTGCCTTGTTTCTGTGTCGCCAGCAACTGCTGCCAGTCGTCGATACGTTGCTGTCCTGCACCCAGCGGCCCATAGAGCCCCGTGGCGCGCCGGCTGATCTGGGAAAAATCCCAATCGGCATGCAGCCCGCCGGGCAATAAGCCAGCCAGCAGCAGCGCTGAAAACAGCCAGCACAGGATCCGCGAGGGAGTAAAACGTACCGCCAATGGCTTCAGTCCGTAGAAAGAGACGGAGAATCAATCGATGGTGAAGGGTCGATCGGCAAAAGACAATGGCACAGTGCAATCACTCAGCACCCACTCAGCTAAACCATTGCGCCTTGTAAGACGTCCGCAAGCCATAATGTGCGATGAAATACCGCGCTGTTGAGTCGCTTACAAAGGGAAACCTTGCCTGTTTGACAAGCCTGCATGCAATCTCTAGTGTTCTTTGGATCCAATTAGCCATAACCCATTCCAACAAGAAAGGAGGATAGCGTAGTCGTGACGCACAAGCCGAACCCTTTGAGCAGCATCAAGATCAGTGGGCCCATTCCCGCTCACCTCGCTCGCTCCGTTATCGAAGAAACATTGCGCAACGCCATACTGGATGGCCGCCTGCCTTGCGGCACCGCCATGCGCCAGCAAGAACTGGCCAGCCTGTTCGGGGTCAGCCGGATGCCGGTGCGCGAGGCGCTGCGCCAACTGGAGGCTCAGTCGCTGCTGCATGTTGTAACCCACAAAGGCGCCGTGGTTGCTCCGCTGATTGAAGATAACTCGGCGGAGACCTACGCCCTGCGCATTCTCCTGGAGTCGGAGGCACTGCGTTTATCGATCCCGTTGCTCAGCGAGAACGATATCGAACAGGCGGGCGCCTTGATCGACACCCTTGAGCGCGAAACCGACTACACCGAAATCGGCCGGTTCAACCGCCTGTTTCATATGACGCTATATGGCAAGGCACCCAACCAGCGACTGTTGAACCTGGTGGAGCACGGGCTGAATGAGGAAGAACGTTTCCTGCGGTTCAACCTTGAAGCCATGGGGCTGGGCGAAACCTCCCAGGAAGACCACCGCGAACTGCTGGACCTGGTCGCACAGAAAAAGGTCGAGCAGAGTGTACTGACGCTGCGCAATCACCTGATGCGCGGGATGGAAGTGATCACGCATTACCTCAACAGCATTGAACAGGACAACGACAAAGGGCCGCGGTGATTTCTTCCGACCTTGGCCGCCCCGTGCGCGACCTGGATCACCAGGCGCCGCACACGTACAAAGCCGCTCCGTACCCGCCGTCCCCTCCTGGACGGTGCGCCAACAGACCCGAGATTGACCGACAGGAAACCGCCAGCGTTGCAAAACAACAGCGAATCAAACCCTGCCCGTTAAGTCCACTTATTTAAACTCGCAAACAACAAGGAACGTTCCTACCTCGAACAGAAAGTTCAACTACAGCATTTCCCTCCCCGTAGAAAAAACTTATATAACTCAGAAAGTATCTGAACACTTAACCAAGTGATTACTCTTTAATGGGTCTTGGCACTTCAGTCGAAAGCGTGGACACAGGCTTGGGCATAACTGTGGACGACGCACGCCCCAACAAGACGAGTGTGCTTTGTCACTATTTGTTGCTTGCCGGGTAACCAAGCCAGACACAAGAACCTCTCGATCGGGCAGCGAAGCCCTCGCCAGCAACATGCACTTGGTCCTAAACAAACTTTTCATTTGAGTCGACACAACGACTTATGGGCATTAACCATGTTTCAACCACAAGAACTAATTAGACATAAAAAACTGCAACTACATGAACATCCGATTTTTCTAGAAATCAATTCTTTCCCTCAATTACAACACTTTATGCAAAACCATGTTTTTGCCGTTTGGGATTTCATGACGCTGACCAAACGCCTGCAACAGGACCTGACCTGCATGCGCCTGCCCTGGTTGCCGCCAACAGACCCACAGGCCGCGCGGTTGATCAACGAAATTGTCCTGGACGAAGAATCAGACCAGCGCCTGGACACCGGGCACAGCAGCCACTTCGAACTGTATCTGGACGCCATGCGCGAGGTGGGAGCCAGCACCCTCCCCATCGAACGTTTCATCGCGTTGCAACGAGAGGGGGCAAGCGTCGACAGCGCCTTGGCACAGATCACGATTGATCCTGCGGTGGAGCGCTTTGTCCGGCACACCCTGGACGTTGCCTTGAACGCACCGACCCATTGTGTCGCCGCAACCTTCCTGCATGGCCGCGAAAGTGTCATCCCGACGATGTTCAAACGCATCCTGGAAGGCAGCAACGTTGCCCACCGGCAAGCCCCCAGCTTGTGCTACTACCTACAGCGACACATCGAGTTGGACGCCCAGGGCCATGAGCCAGCCGCAGAGCGCCTGCTCCGGCGGCTGATCCAGTCGGACCCCCTGCGCGAAGAACAGGCCTGGAGCGCAGCCCTGAGCGCCGTAGAGAGCCGCATTGCCTTGTGGGACGGCCTGCGCCGGGAGGTGAGCCTGTGAACGCTGCCGACTACCGCCCGTTTGCGACCGACTGGGAGCATCAGGCAACCATCCGCACTCGCCCGCGACGCCTGCTGGAAGATGACGACAAGCTGATCTATCCCCTGTGTCGCCAACCGTTGGTACTCAGCGCGAGCTTTCTCGAACATTGCCCGCAGTGGCGCGATTTTGTCCTGGTGCAGACGTTCTACAAGTTCATCCATGACGTGGTGATCTTTGAAACCGAGATCGTTGATAAAACCGCACGGGGCATCGCCAAGAATCGCTGCTCAATCCCCTTCCCTGCCGCCTGCCGCTACGACGCCATGACCGTGGTGGTCGATGAGGACTACCACGCCCTCGTCGCCTTGGACTTCATGCAGCAAACGCTGGAGCAGACCGGTATCGCGCCGCTGGAACTGCCGGCGACTATCGAATTGAGCCGCGCCATACCCATCGCACAGGCACAAGCGCCGGCACATCTACAGGATGCCGTAGAGCTGATTTGCGTGGCGATTGCCGAGAACACGGTCACCCATGACGTGGCGGCGTTTGCCAAGGATGACAGCGTCAAACAATCGGTAAGGGGGTTGATGGCCGACCATCTGGCTGACGAGGGGCGCCACGCCAACTTTTGGACCTGCCTGGTGCGACTCTACTGGCAAACGGCAAGCGAAGAAGACCGCCACTGTATCGCCCGGATCCTGCCGATCTTCCTGCAACACTATTTGACCAATGACCTGCAAAGGGACTTCGACCTGCGATTGATCGAGCATCTGGATATCAGTCCCCATGCCCGCGCAGCACTGCGGGTCGAGGTCAACGCTTTGGCCTTCCCCATCACCCATCAGCACCCGCTGATCAGTAACATCATGGGGTTGCTGCGCCGCAGTGGGCTGCTGCAAACACCGTGTGTCGCCCAAGCGTTAAACGCCTATCTGCCCGTATCCGGGAGCCCGTCATGAGACGCCTCGGTATTACGCTGGTCGGAACCAGCCCGGCCTTGCATGAACTGGGGCTGGCACTGGCGCCCTTTGGCCATGATCTCGCCGCGCAGGCACCAGCAATCGACCTGTTGATTGAAGACGGCAGCCAGCCCGTCACACAGGATCTGGCCGGCATGGCCGTGATGAGCCTGCGCCTGTCCATCGGGCCCTTGAGTGACAGGGGGCTGCCGGTCCTGCAAATACGCTGCTATGACCTTGCACAACAACTGCTGGCCGTACTGGACGTGACACCGCCCTCCTGCGGCAACGGTCAACAACTGCGGCGCCAGGCCGTGGCGCACCTGGTCGAGTGGGTCGCGCTGCAAGTCAGTGGTTTCTCGCGCAACCCTGGCCATTTCACACAGCGCGCGAGTGCTTCCACACATCCAGAGCAGAGTCTGCTAGGCCTGGAGGGACTGGCATACCTGCATCACCTGAACCGAACTGATGAGCCGTTGCTGATGCAAAAAGCTCGCACGCCACTGATCCAGCAACTGGAGCAAAGCTTGCGGGTCTTTGCCGACAGGCCGGCCCTGGAGATCGATGGCCACACCCTGAGCTATCGCCACTTGTTGCGGCACAGCCTGGCCATTGCGCAGGTGCTGCGGCCGTTGCTCGGGGCTGGGCAGGCGCCTGTGGTCGGTATCTGCCTGGGCAAGTCTGTCGGGTTGTACGCCAGCATTCTGGCGACCCTGGGCTGCGGCGCGGTGTATCTGCCGCTGGAACCGGGCCACCCACTGCCGCGCCAGCGGGCCATGCTGGAGAATGCCGGCACCCTGCTGTTGCTCGATGATGGTCAACATCCCTTGCGCGCGCACTTCATGGCTGTGGATGTCAGCCACATAGACAGCCAGGACATCGACGACAGCACCCCCCTGACGCTCACTTCACCCTCGGCTGACAGTGCCTGCATGGTGTTTTACACCTCAGGCACCACCGGCCAGCCCAAAGGAGTGTTGCTCAGCCAACATAACCTGGCCCATTTCTCTGCGTGGTACAGCCAGTATGTGGAACTCAGTGAGTGCAGCCGCGTACTGCAATTTTCGTCGTTGAGTTTTGATTCTTCACTGATCGATCTCTTTCCGGCCCTGAGCCAGGGCGCGACCCTGATCGTTCCCAGTGAAGAACAGCGTCGCGACCCTCATCAGTTGGTTGAGTTGATCCAGCAACAGCGCGTCTCCCACGCATTCCTACCGCCGGCACTGTTAAGCCTGCTCCCGATGGATCGACCTCTGGGCTTGAAGCACCTGGTGACCGGTGGCGACCTCTGTGAACCCCATGTCATCCAGCAGATGGCCGGGCAATGCACCTTGCACAACCTGTATGGCCCGACGGAGGCCACAGTGCTGGTCAGCAGCCGCCGGATGCGGGCTGACGACAGCAATCTCAACCTCGGCAAGCCAATCGCCAACAGCCAGGTGCTGATCCTCGACGAGCAGCACCAGCCGGTCGAGGATCAGGTGGTCGGCGAGCTGTACATTGTCGGCCCCGGGGTAAGCCTTGGTTATGTGAACCAGCCACGACAGACGGCCAAGTATTTTGTGCACCTTGTGCTGCCTGACGGCCAGGCCTTGCGCGCCTATCGTACGGGAGACCTGGCGAAATGGACTGCAGAGGGCATCGAGCTGGTCGGGCGCCAGGACCAGCAGGTGAAGATCCGTGGCTTTCGGGTCGAGCCCCGGGAAATCGAGCAGTGTCTGCGCGCCAGCCAGCTATTTCGCCAGGTAGCGGTGGTGATTGACCACGATCGCAGAGTCCTCGCGTTCGTGGCCAACGCTGATCCAAACTATTCAGGCACCGCCGTGGCAGCGCTCAAGCAACATGCCAGGCAGATGCTGCCGGACTATATGCAACCGACCGTGTGCAAAGAGCTGGCGAGCCTGCCCTATGGCAGCAATGGCAAGGTTGACCGCCAGGCCTTGCTGGCGCTGGCGGTTCAAGCCGCCGTCTCGGATAACCCTCAACGGCGACCCAATACCCCAGTGGAAGTGCAATTGCTGGGCCTGTGGAGTGAGCTGCTGGGGTTGCCAGTCAACGAGATCTCGACTGATGACAGTTTTTTCCATCTCGGCGGCCACTCTATCCTGCTTTCAACCATGCTCCTGCGGATTCGTGAGCTGTACGGGCGCAGCCTGCCCCTCAACCGGTTTATCGAAGCGCCAACGGTGCAGACGCTCGCGGCGTTGATGGGCGACAGCGCGCCAGGTACGGCTCCCACCGACCGGGCGCTAAGCGATGCGCTACGCACGCTGGATATTGCGCTGTTGCCGGGGGAGCGTGCCGGTGATCGCCACAAGGCTATCGTGACGGGCGCCAACAGTTTCCTGGGCATCCATATCGTCGAAGCCCTGCTGGTGGCCGGGGCGACAGAAGTTGCCTGCCTGGTGCGCGAAAATCCTGGGCAATCAGCCACTGCACGGTTTACCGAAGCCTTGCGCGAATACCGCCTGGAACACCTGGACCTGAGCCGCGTGCGTGTGTACACGGCCGACCTGCGCCAACCCCGCATGGGGCTGCAAGCACAGGTTTATGAGCACCTCGCCCGCCAGTATGGGGTGCTGGTACACAGCGCGGCCCACGTCAATCACGTCATGGACTATGCATCGCTGGCCCAGGACAACGTGGAGCCGGTGCTTGAATGCCTGCGCCTGTGTGAAACCCATTGCAAGAAAGTGCTCAATTTCGTGTCCACATTATCCGCGTCAAGCAGCGTCGGGCCTGACGGGCAAGTGCTTGAAGCACCTGCGGCAAGCACCCCGCCGCTCTACATCAAGAACGGCTATAACCTGTCCAAATGGGTGGCTGAGCGACTCTTGGGGCGTGCCGCCGGGCAAGGCGCCTGGATCAATATCTATCGCCCCGGGAACATCAGTTTCAATAGCCGCAACGGCGTCTGCCAACCGCACAAAAACCGCTTGATGCTGATGCTCAAGGGCTCGCTGCAATTGGGTCGGGTGCCACGCCTTGGATTGAACTTCGATCTGATGCCGGTGGATTTCCTGGCGCGCTTCATTGCCTTCCACAGTGGCAACTGCGTTGCCGAACGCAGCGTCTTCAACCTGCACAATCCGCAGCCATTGCGGTGGGAAACCTACGTGGAGTCGTTTCGCCAGGCAGGTCATGCGTTCGAGTTGGTGAGCGTAGCGGATTGGCAACACCATCTGCGCGAAGTGGGTCGCGAGAATGCCCTTTTCGGAGTGCTCGGGTTCTACCTCAATGGGCAGGGAGAGGATATTGGCGACATTTCAATGATTCGCCATGAGAACGCACGCCATGGCGTCGAGCAGATGGGTGCGCAGTATCCCGAGAAAGAACCCGCGTTGTTACGCAGAGGATGCCAGTACCTCAACGCCATCGGCTTTCTGTGAGCCCCCCATCAGGAAAAACTTATGAGACAGCTACAACCCGATACGTTGATCAAAAACCCCCAAGGCAAGCCGCTGGTGTCATCTGTGGTGACGGCCTGCAGCGCCGCCAACCTGTGGCGGGTCGTAGGTCGTTTCGAGGGGTTTGACGCGTTCATTCCTGCCCTGGCACGCATCACAATGACGGGCAGCGGTGTGGGATCGCTACGTAAAAAACGCTTCCACGATGGCAATATCGTCGTGGAACAGCTCAACAGTTACGATGCGCTGGCGATGCACATGACCTGGACCACGATCTATAACACCTTGGGCGTGGCCCGGCTGTGGGCGGCGATGAGCGTCGAGTCGCTCGGGGAGAACCTGGCGCGTGCGACCTGGACCATCATCGCCGAGCCTCTTGATGCCGGCGATAAAGAGGGATTTGAACAGTTCATCCAGGGTTTCGCCGACAGTGCACTGGATAACGTGCGTCGGTTGCTTGGCTGAAAAAAAATGGCGCAGTGCATTGCTGCACTACGCCATATTTACAGCATGCTGATCAGATCTTGAAACTGTCGACCAGTTGCTTCAAGCGATTGGCTTGTTGTGACAGCGCGTCACAGTCTTTCAAGGTCTCGTTGAGGTTGGCCACACCTTGCTGGTTCAGCAGGTTGATCTGGTTGATATCAACATTGAGCGTCTCCACCACAGCGGTCTGTTCCTCAGTGGCTGCCGCCACCGACTGGTTCATGCCATCAATCTCGACGATTCGCTGAGTCACGCTGATCAAGCGTTCACCCGCCTGGTTGGCGACCTCGACGCTTTCTTCGCTGGACACCTGGCTGGCGTTCATCGTGGTGACCGCTTCGCGTGAACCGATCTGCAGCGAGGTGATCATCTTATGAATCTCCTCCGCCGACTCCTGGGTACGGTGCGCCAGGTTGCGGACTTCGTCGGCCACTACGGCAAAACCACGGCCGGCTTCACCGGCACGGGCAGCCTCAATCGCGGCGTTGAGGGCCAGCAGGTTGGTTTGCTGGGAGATACCCTTGATCACATCAAGAATGTGGCCGATGTTATCGGTACTGGCATTCAGCGTTTCGATCTGCGTGCAGGACAGGCTGATCTTCTGCGACAGCTCGGACATCGCCAGGATGGTTTTCTCCACCACTTGACGACCGTCATCGGCTTGCTCACTGGCGCCACTGGCGTGTTGCGAGGCGTCAGCAGCGTTACGGGCGATTTCCTGGGTGGCGGCACCCAGTTCGTTAATAGCCGCAGCAACGCTGTTGGTACGGGCGCTCTGCTCGTCAGAGCCGATAATCGAGGCGTTGGACGATGCCATCACTCGCTGGGAAAGATCGTGCACATGCCTCGTCGCCGAAGACACCTCGCTGATGGAGGCATGAATGCGTTCGACAAACTGGTTGAACGCGCCACCCAGCTCGCCAAACTCATCTTTGCTTTCCACAGCCAGGCGGCGGGTCAGGTCGCCCTCACCCTGGGCAATGTCCTGCATCGCACGGCCCATGGTTGTCAGGGGACGCATCAGCACCTGAATCAACAGGCTCAGCAACACGGCAATCGCTGTGACGGCAATGAACATCGCGATCAAAGCGGAGGTGCGGAATTTGCTCAGGGGTGCGTAGGCTTTGTCTTTGTCGATCGACAGGCCTATGTACCAGTCAGCGCCCGGCAAGTCGCTGATCGGGGTAAAGGACAGAATACGGTCCTGGCCATTGAGGACGACGTCCTGATTAACCTTCTCAATACGGACGTTGCTGCCTGGATAGATGTCCTTGAGGTTTTTCATCACGTGGTCCTGGTCGGGACTGACGATCACCTGACCGTCGCCACTGACCAGGAATGCATGGCCAATGCCACCGAAGTCTACCGAGTTGATGATCTTCACCAGGGTTTGCAGGCTCAAGTCGCCACCGACCACACCGAGCAGTTCACCATTCTTCTTGACCGGCATCGCGATGGTGACGATCAAACCACCGACGGCGGCCTTATAAGGCGGTGTCAGCATGGGTTTGTCGGCAGCGACAGCCTGTTTGTACCAGGGGCGCTGACGCGGATCGTAGCCATCAGGCATTTTCGCGTCAGGGCGCTGGGTGAAGACGCCGTTGGTTGAACCGACATAGGTGAACTGAAAGTTCGAGGTGAATGCCGGTTGATCAACCAGACCGGGAAGGTCGGCATTACTGCCTTGGTGAGCAACGTTCTGCGCAAGGTTTTCCAGGACCAGCACCCGACCACTGAGCCAGTTCTGCACGCTGCTGGCGGTCAGGTCTCCTGACTGTTGGATGGATGACTCCAGGTTTTGCCTGATGGTATTGCGCTGTAGGTAGTCGTTGTACAACGTGAAGAGCGCGAAGGCCAAAACCACGACGCCTGACGCGGCCAACAGAATTTTATGACTGAACTTGAGATTCATTTCATCGACTTCTTTTTGCCAAAAGGGGGTGAGCGTGCCGAATGCAACTTTCCATGTACGGTATAGGCGGACTCTACGACCGCTCTATTTCGGTGCACGCATGGCTCATCAGGCTTTCGGCCGAGACTGGATAAATCTTAGAAATTTGTGGGATACATCTTCTTTTTATGTAGGAAATCGACAGGCGGTCAGGCTAAAACACTCAGGCCCCAAAACGACAAAACCCCCGCCTGCGTTAGCAGACGGGGGTTTCGGAATTTGATCTTGACGATGACCTACTCTCACATGGGGAAACCCCACACTACCATCGGCGATG
>NZ_JAHIDY010000068.1:0-17202 GCF_018732265.1 Pseudomonas sp. TAE6080 | reverse complement strand
TGGCGGTGGGTCCGGGATTTCGGTCTGGATGAAGATCAAAGGTGGGAGCTGTCGAATTCCGGCCAGCAGAAAAAATCGATACTGCCCAGGTCGTTGATCAGCGCCGCACTGCGCATGTCGCCGATGATGCCATGGGCATCGATGGCGCTTTGAGTTTCGTTTTGTTGTTCCAACGAGATGCGCATGGTCTGCCCAGCCTTTCTTTCAGGAGTCCATTGAGCTGACTGACGGTGCAGGGCACACGTTCAGTGGCTTGTCTGGAACGCGACGATGGCTGTCTATATCTATCGTTTTTGCCAGGGGGCTTTTGGTTAGAATCACCGGCTTGATGACGTGAGACGCTGCCCATGACAACTGTGCACCGGCCTTGGCTTGAGGCTTATGCCGACAACTACCGCAACGACGAAGTGGTCCATCCCCATTGTCATGCCCAGGCGCAATTGATCCACGGTGTTTCCGGGGTGATGGTGGTCAGCACGGCCCAGGGCAGTTGGCTGGTTCCGTCCGGGCATGCGTTGTGGGTGCCCGCCGGCACGCCCCATGAAATTCGCATGGCCGGCGAGGTGCATATGCGCACCTTGTTCCTCATGCCCGAGGTGGAGCCGAGCCTGGGTCGCACCTGCCAGGTGATTGAGGTTTCAGCGTTGCTGCGGGAGCTGATCGTGGCCGCCACGCTGATCGCCGGTCAGCTCAACAACCCACGCCTGCCAGCAATGGTGGAACTGATCCGCATGGAACTGCTGGCCGCGCCGGTGGTGGCCATGCATGTACCGGTGCCCGGCGACGCACGGCTGGCCAGGCTGTGTACGCGGTTTATCCGCAACCCTTCCGATGACAGCAGCCTGGAGTCCTGGGCCGACACTCTGAACATGAGTGCGCGCACCCTGAGCCGGGTTTTCCAGCGGGAATTGGGCATGAGCTTTGGCGAGTGGCGAAAACGCGCGCGCCTGGCCCTGAGTCTGAAGTTGCTGGCCCAGGGCGCCTCGATCCTGGAGGTCGCACTGGAACATGGTTATCAGAGCCCGAGTGCGTTCAGCGCAATGTTCCGCCGTTCGCTGGGGTATCCGCCGAGTCATTTCCGCCCTGGGGCCTGATGTTGCTTCATGTAACCCAATTGTCCATTTGGCGACGATACATGGCCCTGGCGCGGGCGAATCCGCCAGGGCGGGTGCCTAATCTGCAAAGCTCATTCTTCAGCGAGCTTTGTGATGCCCAGCCTTGTCGTTCATCCCTTCACTGGTAATCGACTCCCGGTAGCCCTGACCCTGCTTCTGCTGGGCGCGCTGGCCGGATGTAGCGGCCTGCCCAGCGAGCCAGCAGCGCAGTTGGCGGCCCAGGCAGCACCGCAATTGTCCGGCGGGTCTGCAAACCCGCCACTGCCCGAGCGCTGGTGGCAGCTTTACCGTGACCCGCAATTGGACCGGCTGGTAGCGCAGGCCCTGATCCACAACAAAGACCTTGAAGCCGCCAGCGCCCATGTCGACGCGTTGCTGGCGCGCCTGGAGCAGGTCGACAGCGAGCGCCAACCCTCGACCTTGCTGACCTACGGCGTGGGCTATGGCCGCAGTCGAGATGACCAGACCCTGGCCCAGGCAACGGGTGAACACGCCGATGACCAATGGAGCCATGCGCCCGGATTATCCCTGAGCTACACCCTGGACCTGTGGGGGGCGGTGCGTTATCGCCTGGCTGCCGCCCGTGCCAATGCAGATGCGGCGCGGGCGCTGGAAGATGAATGGCGGGTGACGGTGGCCGCGCAGACCACACGGGCCTATGGCCAGGCCTGCGTTTATGCCTTCAGCAGCCAGGTGCAGCGTCATTCGGTGCAGGTGTTGGAGCGCAGTGTCGATGTCACGCGCCAACTGCAGAAGGCTGGGGCGGCGACGGCGCTGGACCTGGCGCGGCTCAATGGCCTGCTGGAGGAAACCCGTGCGCCGTTGCCCATATTGAACGCCCGCCATCAGGCGGCATTGTATGAACTGGCGGTGCTCAGTGGTGTGCCGCCGCTGGATCTGGCCCGGCAAACCTGTGCCCGACGCCCGCAATTGCAGGCGCCGCTGCCTGTGGGCGATGGCTGGGCGCTGGTGCAGCGGCGTGCCGATATCCGCCGTGCCGAGCGTCAACTGCAAGCGGCCACGCTGGCCATTGGCGTCGCACGCGCCGACCTGTATCCACGGGTGACGTTCGGCGTCGCGCTGGAGTCTTCCGCAAGCAGCCTGGGCCAGTTGGGGGACAGTGAGGCGCTGGTGTATTCCGTGGGGCCGCTACTGTCTTGGCGCTTTCCTCATCGCGGCGTTGCCCAGGCCCAGGTGGGCCAGCGCCGGGCCCAGATGCGCGAGGCCCAGGCGCGTTTCGACGGCACGGTACTCAGCGCCTTGAAACAGGTCGAGCAAACCCTGGCGCTGTACCAGGGCGAGCAGCAGCGAAGCCAGGCCCTGCAAGCCGCGCTGGGCAACAGCCAGCAGGCGTTCGAGCTGGCCACCCGCAGCTATCGGGCCGGTGCCCTCGATGCCCTGCAACTGCTCGACAGCGAGCGCAGCCTGGTCAACCTCCAGGCCACCCTGGCCCAGGCTGACTTGCGCTTGATCAACCGCCAGATCGATCTTTTCCAGGCGCTCGGTGGCGGCTGGCAACGTGACGACTCACCTCAACCCATACCCCTTGCTGTCCTTGGAGCCACACCATGAACCAGGCTGTTGAACCCGCGATCCTGCAATCCACTCCCGGCTTGATGCAACGCCATCGCCGCGTACTGCTGACGGGCGCATCACTGGTGACGCTGCTGGGGGTGGGGTTGTTTTTTGGATATTGGTGGCAGTGGGGGCGGTTCCTTGAAGAGACTGACGATGCCTACGTGCGCGCCGATTGGGTGGCGGTCAGCCCGCGTATCGCCGGCTACGTGGCCCAGGTGCTGGTGGAAGACAACCAGCCAGTCAAGGCCGGGGATGTGCTGGTGCGTCTGGATGAGCGGGACTTTATCGAACAGTTGCGCAGCACTCAGGCCCGGTTGCAGCAAGCCCGGGCAGCCGCGACGGCACGCCAGTCCAGCCTGCACACTCTTGATGCGAGGCTGGGCGAGCAGCAGCAACGTATCGCCCAGGCCGAGGCGGCCTTGCACAGCAGCGAGGCCGAAGCCCAGCGTGCTCGGTTGGACTATCTGCGCTACCGCGATCTGGTGGGCCAACAGATCTCCACCCGCCAGCGCCTGGAAACCGCCAGCGCCAGCCAGGCCAAGGCACGGGCAGCGGTGACCGAAGCCCGGGCCCAAGTGGCCCGGCAGCAGGCCCAGTGCCAGGTTTTGCAGGCGCGTCGCCAACAGGTGCAGGCGCGGATCGCCGAATCCCAGGCCCGGGTGGGCGAGGCCCAGGCCAATCTGGCCCTGGCCCGCAATGCCTTGAATGACACGGCGATCCGCGCGCCGTTCGACGGGGTTGTGGGCCAGCGCAAGGTCCGTCGACAGCAGTATGTGATGCCAGGCCTGCCGTTGCTGGCGGTGGTGCCGGTGGAGCAGGCCTATGTGATTGCTCATTACAAGGAAACCCAGTTGCAACACATGGCGCCGGGACAATCGGTGGATATCGCGGTGGACAGTTTTGCCGGCCAGCGCTGGCGTGGTCGGGTAGAAAGTATTGCCCCTGGTTCCGGCGCGGTGTTCGCCCTGTTGCCGCCGGACAACGCCACCGGCAACTTCACCAAGATCGTGCAGCGTTTTGCGGTGAAGATCCGCCTGGTCGCGGACGAGGCGAATGCTCCCGCAATCTTGCCGGGGATGTCAGTGATTGCCACGGTGGATACCCGTCCGGTCAGCCAGCAGGACAGTTCCCATGGCGGTTGATGCGCGCACTTCGACGGTCTCGTTTCGCGCCTGGGTTGCGGTGATCGGTGGCTTGTTCGGCTGCTTCATGGCTGGGATGAACGTGCATGTCACCAGCGCCGCGCTGCCGGAAATCGAAGGTGCGCTGGGGGCCACCTTCGAAGAGGGCTCATGGATTTCCACGGCCTATCTGGTGGCGGAAATCATCATGATCCCGCTCACCGCGTGGCTGGTGCAGGTGTTTTCCTTGCGGCGGGTGATGCTGTGGGGTTCCGGGGTCTTTCTGGTGGCCTCGGTGGCATGCTCGATGGCGCCGAACCTGCCGGTGATGATCATCATCCGGGTGATCCAGGGCGCGGCCGGGGCGGTGCTGATTCCATTGTCATTCCAGTTGATCATCACCGAACTGCCGGCCAGCAAGATCCCGTTGGGCATGGCGCTGTTCAGCCTGGCCAACAGTGTGGCCCAGGCCGCGGGGCCCTCCATTGGCGGTTGGCTGACCGATGTCTATTCGTGGCGCTGGATCTTCTACCTGCAACTGTTCCCCGGCATCGCGCTGTTGGCAGCCGTGGCCTGGTCCATCGATCGCCAGCCGATGAACCTTGGGCTGTTGCGCCGGGGTGACTGGCTGGGCATCGCGTGCATGGTGCTGGGGCTGGGGGCGTTGCAGATTGTGCTGGAGGAGGGCGGGCGCAAGGATTGGTTCGGCTCGTCTTTTATTGTGTGGATGAGCCTGGTGGCGGTGGTCGGGCTGGCAGGGTTTATCGGCCGCCAATTGTGGGGGAGCAAAAGCTTCATCAACCTGCGGCTGTTGGCGCACTACAACTTTGGCGTGGCCAGCGTGGCGATGTTTATCTTCGGCGCCAGCACCTATGGCCTGGTGTTTCTGGTACCCAACTACCTGTCCCAGATGCAAGGCTATAACGCCAGCGAAATTGGCGTCAGCCTGATTGCCTATGGCCTGGTGCAACTGGTGCTGGCACCGTTTCTGCCACGGCTGATGAAGTGGTTGAGCGCCAAGGTCCTGGTCGCCTCGGGTTTTGCGATCATGGCGTTGGGCTGTTGGATGGGCGCACACCTGTCGGCCGACAGCGCCAGTAACGTGATCATTCCGTCGATTGTGGTGCGAGGTATTGGCCAGCCGCTAATCATGGTGGCGCTGTCGGTGCTGGCTGTGCATGGGCTGGCGAAGGCACAGTCCGGCTCGGCCTCGGCGGTATTTTCGATGTTGCGCAACCTGGGCGGTGCGGTCGGCACGGCCTTGCTGGCACAGTTGGTGGTGGTGCGCGAGCAGGTGCATTCGGCAAGGATCGGTGAGTCGCTGAGCATTTTCGAGCCGGCCTTGCAGCAACGCTTGCCGGGCGGTGGTTTGCTGCAGGAGCAATGGCCGGAGCACCAGCAAGTGCTAGGGTTGCTGGACCTGGGGGTGCGGCACCAGGCTTTCTTGATGGCTTACAGCGATGCGTTCTACCTGGCGTGTGTGGCGTTGACGCTGTGTGCGGTGGCGGCGCTGTTGTTGCGGCGTACCTAGCGCCGTGGTTGCAAGCCTCGCAGCAGCAAATCCAGACCTTGCAGCGCCTGCTCCAGGCGCTCATCCGGCTGTGCATCGTGGGCAATCCATTGCGCCGTATCCACCAGGCTGCCATTGATCAAGCGCGCGAGCGCCAGGCTGGGAGCCTGTTCGATCGCCCCGGCTTGCATCAACCCCTCCAGCAGGCCGCGCAGTGATTCGATGCATTGCTGCTGGGCGCCCACATTTTCGCCCAGTACCGCCGGTGTATCTTGCAGCACAATGCGCTGGATCTCGGGGTCCTGGGCCATGCGCAGATAGGCACGGCAGCGCTCGCAAAAACCGTCCCAGGGGTTGTCGGCCTGGTCACTGATCTGTTGCAGGCGCTCATCCATTTCGCGGTCGAGTTGCGCGACCACGGCGGCCAATAAGCCTTTTTTGTCGCCAAAGTGATGGTACAACGCGCCTCGGGTGAGGCCGGCGCGGGCGGTGAAATCATCCATCGACGTATTGGCATAGCCTTGGGTAGCAAAGGCCTGGCGGGCACTGGCAAGCAGGCGGGCGCGGGTTTCTTCGATCATCTCGGCGCGGGCTCGGCTCATGGAAAACGCTCGTTATCTGCGGGTGAGTGGTTGACATACGCTGCGTATGTTACTCATGATTTGTCACATACGCACCGTATATCTTTTGCCCGGATTGCATTGAATAGCAAGCTCCAGGGCTCCCAGCAAGAGGTCACGCACCATGGCAAACCCCTACGCCGAGCTGTTCCAGGCGCCAGGTTCGAAGGCATTTGTAGCGGCCGGCATGCTCGCGCGTATGCCGATCTCCATGACCGGTATCGGCGTGATCACCATGTTGTCCCAGGTCCGTGGCGGCTATGGCTTGGCCGGAGCGGTGGCGGCGACTTTTGCCTTGGCCACGGCGTTTTGTGCACCCCAGGTGTCGCGGCTGGTAGACCGCTATGGCCAGGGTCGAGTGTTGCCACTGGCCGCTGCATTAGGTGGCGGGGCGTTGCTGTTGCTGTTGCTCTGCACCCGCCTGCAGGCGCCGGACTGGACGCTGTTTGTATTCGCCGCCATGGCCGGCTGCATGCCCAGTATGTCGGCCATGGTGCGGGCGCGCTGGAGCGAGTTGTACCGTGGCCAGCCGCAGCTGCAAACCGCGTTTGCCCTGGAGTCGGTGCTTGATGAAGTGTGCTTTATCCTCGGGCCGCCGTTGTCGGTGGGGTTGAGCGTGCTGCTGTTTCCCGAGGCGGGTCCGCTGGTGGGGGCGATCTTGTTGGCGGTAGGGGTCGGCACCTTTGTCTTGCAAAAACAGACCGAACCACCGGTCCATGCGCATCATGGCCCTCAGGGGCGCTGGTTGATCGCCTCCCCCAAAGTGTTGGTGCTGATGCTGCTGTTAATGGCCATGGGGACTATCGTTGGCGTGGTGGACGTCGTCAGCGTGGCGTTTGCCGAGCACCAGGGCCAGCCGGCTGCCGCCAGTATCGTGCTGTCGGTGTATGCCATTGGTTCGTGCCTGGCCGGGTTGGCCTTCGGTGCCCTGCGGTTGACGATGCCGTTGCACCGCCAGTTCCTGTTCTGCGGCCTGGCCACGGCCCTGACCACGCTGCCGTTGTTGTGGGTGGTGGATATTCTCGGGTTGTCGCTGGCGATATTCGTCTCCGGGCTGTTCTTTGCCCCAACACTGATTGTGTCCATGGCCCTGGTGGAAAAAGTCGTGCCGGCCAGTCGCCTGACCGAAGGCATGACGTGGCTGATCACCGGCTTGAGTATCGGCGTGGCACTGGGGGCAGCGAGTTCTGGTTGGATGATCGACCGCTTCGGTGCACCCAGCGGGTTCTGGGTGGCGCTGGTGGCGGGGGCGGTGGTGCTGGTGTCGGCGCTGCTGGGCGCGCGGTGCTTGGGCCAAGGTGTGAACAGTCAGCCCTGCACGGGGTGACACGTGTGCAACGGGAAGGGAAAACCCGGACAGGCAGGGTGCCTGTCCGGGGTGAGTGCTTAGAAGTTGGTGCGCATGGTGAACATCATGTTGCGCGGGTTGCCGTAGTAGCTGTTGCTCTCGATGGTGCCCGTCTGTGAGTAATACGTGCGGTCAAAGATGTTTTCGATATTGACCGACAGATTGACGTTCTTGTTTACGTCGTAGCCAATGCGTGCGTTGTAGATGGCATAGCCACCGGTCTCATTCTTGATCCCTTTGCCGACGTTGCCACCCACATGGCGGCCATAAACACCGCTTTGGATGGTCGAGCCTGCACCGATCTGCCACTTCGAGTACTCACCTTGCAACTGATAGTTGGCCCAGGTACGCAGCATGTGTTCGGGCATGGAGGTCTGGAATGTGGTGCCTTCCAGGTCCGGGTTGTTCGGGTTATTGACGTACTCGCTGGTGTTGTAGGTGTAGCCGGCGGTCAGCTCCAGGCCGGTCATGACCTTGCCAGTGATCTCGGCTTCAAAGCCTTGGGAGCGGACTTTGCCCCCTGCCACATAGCAATTGCAGGTGGTTGGCTGGTTCGGATCGCGCTGGGCGAGGCCGGAGTAGGTGGTGCGGAAGATCGCGAAGTTGGTGTTCAGCGTACCGCCGTACAACTCACCTTTGAGGCCCAACTCGTAGGTATCACCGGAGCGCGGTGTCAGGGCACCGCCGTCAACGGTTTCGACGTTAAGTTGCGGGGTGAAGATCTCCGCGTAGCTGACATACGTCGACCAGTTGGGGTTCAGCGCATAGACCAGGCCATAGAATGGCACCACCTTGGCGTTGGTCTGCATATCGCTCTTGACGTGCCGGCCGTTCAGTTCGTTGCGCTGGTCCTGCTTGTAATCAAACCAACTGACACGCGCACCGACGATTACGTCCAGCGGCTCGAACACATTGACCCGCAGGGAACCGTACAGGCCTTGCTGGTCCAGGGTCGAGGTGGTGGTGCGGTACTTGTTGGTGCGGGCATATTTGGGGGGCGTGAAATTCAGAATATCCGGGATGAAGTCGTAGGCCCCATTGTAGTTGGTAACGTCATAACGCCCGGCGACCCGCTTGCTGTGGGAGATATTGGCGCCCAGAATCGCTTCGCTGCGATGGCCCAGCATGTCGAAGTTGCCGTTGAGGAACAGATCGGTGTTGTACTGGTAGTTGTTTTCGCCACGGCCCTCGGCCCAGTTGTAGGCGCCTGAATTGTCGATCGGGTCGATCTGGCCACCGGTGTTGCTGTACAGGGCATCCAGGTTGAAACGGGTGTAGTTGGTGGCCAGGGTGGCTTTCCAGTCTTCATTGAGCTGATGTTTGGCTTCGAAGAAATACTGGGTCGACTCGACGTCGTTATAGTCCGATGGCGAACTGAGGTTGGTCGAGCGTTTGAAGTCGATCTTCGAACCGTCCTTGTAGCCCGGCAGGCCCCAGTCCATGGTCGAGCGGTTGTCGGCATTCTGATAAGTGAAGCCGGCGCTCAGCAAGGTATCCGGGTTGAGGTCGAATTCCAGTACGCCGTAGGTCGATGCCCGTTTGCTCTTGCCACCGTCATAGAAATAACGCCGCGTGTTGTAGGAGGTTGCCAGACGGCCGCGCAGGGTTTTTTCTTCGTTGAGTGCGCCCTGAACATCGACTTCCTGGCGGTAGTTGTCCCAGGTCCCGGCCTGGGTCACGGTGCTCAGCTTGAAGTCGCTGCTGGCGCGCTTGCGCACCAGGTTGATCGCACCCCCTGGCGAACCCGCACCCTGGAACAGCCCGGCCGAACCCTTGAGGACTTCCACGCGCTCATAGGAGATCAGGTCTGACCAGTTCAGTGAGGTGATGCCGGTGCTGGTGCCGGCCGGGATCGGAATGCCGTTGATCTGGAAGTTGTCGATCTCGAAGCCACGGGCGTACGGTTGGTTGTCGCCGTTGAGGGCACCGTAGGTGACCACCCCTGGAACGAGGCCGTAGACGTCGTTGAGGGTGGTGATGTTTTGATCCTTGATGCGTTGGGCAGTCAGCACCGTAACGGTTTGTGGGATCTCTTTGAGGCTGCGTTCGCTCTTGCCGATGGTCACCGCGCCGGTGGTGTAGGAGCGGGTGTTTTCGGTGTTGACGCCCAGTCCAGCTTGCCCGACGACACTGGTTGGAGCCAGTTCCAGGGCATCCCCGGATTTGCGGCTGATGCTCACGGCATTACCCTGGAAGCTGTAATTGACGCCGGTATTTTGCAACAGCTTTGCCAGCCCCTCTTGCGCACTGAACGTACCGCTGAGGCGAGTGCTGCTTAACCCCTGAATATCATCCGGGCTGTACAGCACCTGTACCGACGACTGCTGGCCGAATGTCTGCAAGGCATTGGCCAGTGGTTGCTGCGGGATATTGAAGTTCACCGCCTGCTCCTGCGCCTGTGCCGCCAGGGGCAGCGCCATGGCCATGGCCAGGCTCAGGGTGGTGAGGGAGAAATGCTTGCTCAGGGCGTGAGACATCACAATGGCTTTGACATACGGGTTCATTTGTCGAAGAGCGGGCCTTGTCATTTTTTTACCTAGTCTGTAAGGGGCAGAGAGTTATTTTTTTAAGTTTGGGGTGAAGCAAATCGCAAGACGTGCACAACTTTTTTCAGGTCGTTGTCATGCGGGTTGCGCCTGAGTCATCACCCGGCCGCTCTCCATGCGCACCAGTTGGTCGGCGATATCGAAATAACGGTCGTCATGGGAAATCACGATGATCGTTTTACCTAGACGTTTGAGGTCCGGTAGCAGTTCGGTGTAGAAAATTCGGCGGAAGGTCGGGTCCTGATCGGCCGCCCATTCGTCGAATACCAGAACCGGACGCTCTTCCATCCAGGCGTTGACCAGCGCCAGGCGTTTGCGCTGGCCGGTGGAAAGATCGGTGGTGGTGAAGTTGCCGTCGCGCACGCTGACCTTGTGCGCGATTTCCAGGCGTTCCAGGTAACGGTTGGCATCGTCCGGGATGTGTTGGTCGCCCTGGACAATGTCATCGAACAGGTAGTAGTCGGCAAAAATCGTGGTGAATAATTGACGGTAGTCGTCGCGGTTGGCCGCATCAATCGTGGCGCCATTGAGGGTGATGTCCCCCTGTTGCGGGGCATACAGCCCCAGCAGCAATTTGATCAACGTGGTTTTTCCGCAGCCATTCTCACCAACGATAAAGGTGATGTCGCCCTGGTTGATCTTCAGGTTCACCGGGCCAAGACGGAAGGGCGCGCTGCCTTCGGCGGCCGGGAACGTGTAGCTGACATTGTTCAGCTCCAGAGTCTTTACGGGTGTAGCAGGGGCGCCCTTGTCGCTGAGCAGCAAGTGCGGCTCGGGTGACGAGAACTGTTCGCCCAGTTCTGCGATGCGCCGGAAGGCGATCTGGGCGCGACTGATGATCGGCAAGGTGCCGATCAGGTGTTCCAGCGGGCCTTTCATGTACAGCAGGACCAGGACGAAGCCGCTCATGACCGTCTTATCGGCGCTTGGCCATTGCGATTGCAGGGTCAGGGCCAGCCCGATGACCACAAAGAACAGCATCGAACCGAAGCTCTTGGCGATGATAAAGGTGTTGATTGAGCTGATCTGCGTGTCGCGAATGGAGTTGGCGGTACGCTGGATCCCCAAGGTGAACATCCGCTGGCGGCGGGGTCGGTGAATGCGCAGTTCCTTGGCCCCTTCGGCAATCGCGTTGTAATGTTTTTGCAGTTCGTCTTCGGCTTCGCGTGCAGCGATGAAACCCTTGATGCCACGGGCGCGAGCAATTGACTGGACCACGCTGCCGATGCCGATAGCGACCAGAATCATTACAAACATCGGCCACGACAACATCGCCAGGTAACCCAGGCAACCCAGGACCACCGTCAGGGAAATCGCCAGCGGGGCGAAGGCAAAGGCAAAGTCGCTGATGGTGTCGACGTCATGGGTCAGCACTGGAATCAAGCGGTGAGTGCGATAGCGCTCAATCTGCTCGATGGGGGTCGACAGGACCTTTTCTCCCAGTTCTTTACGCAGCCTGGCAATGATGTGCTGGCCCACATAGTTAGTACCGATGTCCGAGAGGATTGAACTGGCCAGCGCCAGCAGGCATAGGCCGGCGAACACGGCGATGACGGTCTGGGTCAGGCCTTCGGGGGCGTGCAGGGCATTGTTGATGGTGGCCAGCAACACGGTCACGCTCAGGCCACCGATCATGCCGAGCACGATGGAGACGCAGACGATCAGGCGGAAGGGCTTGAGCAGGGCGAGCAATTCCTTGATTGCCCCGCGTGTTGGCTTGTTCATGGAGGATTCCTGCCAGGAGAAGAAAATAGGGCCGCTAATAACCAAAACGAATGGCCTGGCGGTTTATTTAAAGGACCGCAAAAGGCCGCGGTCCGGTGGCAGGATCAGAGGTCGCGTTCTACGCGAAAGCCCAGCCAGTCGCCGCTCTCGTTGGGGTACATGTTGTTGCGGTTGCCGGAGCGCGAGAAGACCGGTGCTTCAAGGTAGTCGTTGCCGCGAATGCTTTGCAGCTCACAGCTCTTCTCGACCCAGGCACTGCCGTCAGCAGGGGCGCCGACGTAGTTTGGGTGATAGCAGTCGGCAACCCACTCGGAGACGTTGCCGTGCATGTTGTAGACACCAAAGGCATTAGGTGCAAAGGCCTTGGCCGGGTTGGTGTAGGTATAGCCATCGGTCGGGCCGTAAGTGTTGGCGTGTTTGGAGATCTGATAGTTCTTGCCTTCATCGAACGGGAACGGGAACGGGCCTGGGTTGCCGCCACGAGCGGCGTACTCGCGCACGGCTTCGCTCACCAGGCGGTACTGCTTGCCGGTCTTGTTCGACAGCCAGGCAATATAAGCCTGGGCTTCGGCCAGGTTCATGCACACCGCAGGTTGCTGTGACTCCTGGGGGTAGCTCGGCTTGCCGTTGGTGCAGCGGCGACCGGGGCGTACATCGAAGTCATTGAGGCGGGCGCCGGTTTCATTCTGGTAGGCCTTGAATTCACCTGCCAGTACCTGGAAACGGCTGATGGCGAAGGGTTTGGCAAAGGTCACTGGGTGCTGTGGGCTTTCGTCAGGCTCGTGGCCGATTTCATCGTCCGGGGTGCCCATGGTGAAGGTGCCTGCCGGCAACACGACCATTTCCGGGCAGTCCTTGCAGTCTTTGAAAACCTTGCCTGGCTGCTGCGCTGTGGTGGCTGCTGCGGCCAGGCCTGGCAGCAGGCACAGGGCTGCGACCAGTACTGCCAGGGGCTTGAGGGAACGCGTCGAGGTGGTGAGCGTGCAAGTCATAAGTCGTCTCGATAGGAAGGGTCAGCGCTCAAGGGCGGTATCAGAGTTTTTTGCCAAGCAGGGTCATGAAGCGATCGACTTCGCTCTCGGTATTCAGCAATCCCGGTGCGGTGCGGATCACCGGGCCGGCGTCACGGTGTACTGCGTCACAAACCACACGGTTTTCCATGAGGTAGGCAGCCACTTTGTCACTGCTTTGTTCCTTGACCCGGAAGAAGGTGAAACCTGCCGAAAGTTCGGGGCTGGTGGGCGTCACCAGTTCGATCTGCGGATGGGCCAGCAGACGCTCTTTCAAGTAACTGTTGAGCCCATGGATACGGGTCTGCACGTCGGCTTTGCCCAGTTGCAGGTGCAACTTGAAGGCTTCGTTCAAGGCCCAGCGATGCTCGAAGGCGTGGTAGCCGCCAGGTGACAGGGTGGTGGCAAAATTGGTGTCTTCGGAGAAGGTCGGCACCGTCGGGGTCACGTCCTTGAGCTCTTCGGAGCGGGCACAGATGATCCCGGTACCACGTGGTCCGAACATCCATTTATGGGTGCCGGCGATGAAGAAGTCGCAGTGCATCTGCGGGAAGCTCAGGTCTTCCACGCCGAAGCCGTGTACACCGTCGACCACGTAGAGAATGCGGTCTTTCTCGTCGCGGCTGCGGTTGAGTTCTTCCACCAGCTTGCCGATTTCGCCGATGGGCAGTTTCACGCCGCTGCCCGATTGCACCCAGGTCATGCCCAGTACCCGGGTGTTGGGGCGGATATTGCTTTTGATCGCACTGAGCACTTCATCCACCGAAATCCGGTGGGCGTCCTTGAATAGCTTGATCTTGCATACTTGGGTGCCTTCCTTTTTCACCCGGTAGTCGAGGGTGAATTCGGTGGAGTAATGCTCGTGAACCGTGGTCAGAATCTCTTGGTCCGGACGCACATGAATGCCGCCGTAGATCATCGCCAGCCCTTCGGTGGTGCTGCCGGTCAAGGCAATCTGCCCCGGTTTGGCTTGCAGGTAACGGCCCGCCCAGTCACGCACCTGGGCTTCGCGTTTCCAGGCTTCCTGCAAGTCCCAGTCCATGGCCAGGCCGGGGTTGCGGTCGATTCGTGCACGGTGCAGGTCGATCGCATCGCGCACGGGCTTGGGGTGGGAGGTGACCAGGAAATTGGAAAAGTGGATGTAGTCCGGGTCTTGGGTGAACAACTGGCGCAATTGCGCCCATTTTTCCTCGGGCACGGGCGCCGCAGTGCTCGCCAATACATGCTGATTCAGGACAGCGGTGCCCAGAGGTAGACCGGCGGCGAGTATCCCGGCCTGTTTGAGAAACGTACGACGATCAGTCATGTGTGCGGTTCACTTGTCAGCAAAAGGGGGAGGTAATCAACGGTCGGCCACCGGCCGGGCGGCTTTTTGCACCTGATCCCAGACCCGCAGGAAGTTGCCGCCCCACAGCTTGGCGATATCGGCTTCGGAGTAACCACGGGAAATCAGTTCGGCGGTCACGTTGCGAATCTCGCTCACGTTGTCCCAGCCCTTGACGCCGCCCCCTTCGTTGAAGTCAGAGGCAATGCCGACGTGGTCGATACCGATTTTGCGTACGGTGTAGTCGATAGCGTCGCCGTAGTCTTTGAGACTGGCCTTGGGCTCTTCTTCAAGGATCGAATACAGGCCGCTGGCGTATTGGCCAAACTTCTGTTCAGGCCAGGCGGCGATAATCGGGTCGCCCGGCATCAGCGCCATGGCCAGGTTTGGCAACGGCGGCAGGTCGAAACGTGCGCGCAAGCTATTGAGCTTGCCCTGGGTGGTTTGGGTCAGTGGACGCAGGTATTGGGAGAACCCAACGACCTGGACCACGCCGCCGCTGTTCTTGATCAGTTGCATCTCTTTGTCGCTGAGGTTACGCGGGATATCCACCGCGGCCCGTGGCGCTGAGTGCGAGGCCACCATCGGTGTGCGACTCAGTTGTGCGACTTGTTCCAGGGCCTTGGTCGACATCTGCGAGACGTCGATGATGACGCCCAAGTCATTGAGCCGATGCACAGCCTGTTGGCCGATGTCCGAGAGGCCGTTGAGGGCATCGGGGGAATCGTTGAAAAACGGCAGTGGGCGTGAAGAGTCGGCCCAACTGTTATTACCGATGTAGCTGAAGCCGAACATGCGCATACCGCGTGCGGCCCACATATCCAACAGATTGAGGTCGTTACCCAAAGGGTAGGCATTGAGCATGCTGATAAAAATGGCGAACTTGCCTTCGCCGTGCAGGCGTCGGAAGTCGTCTGGGGTATAGGCAATGGCTACCTGATTGGGGAAGTCGCGGACCATCCCTGAAATGATTTTGTAGCGCACCTCTTGCTGGTTACGCGCTTCTTCGACAAAGCCTGCGGTGGGGCGATGGGGGGCATTGTCGCCGTTCCACATCTCGGGCCAGCCGAAGATAGTCAGGGCGGCCCCGGACAGGCGCCCTCGGTTGGCCTTGACCAGGTCGAACTGACCGTCGCCGTCTTTGTCGGCTTCGTGACCGTGGGTGCCGAAATTCAGCGGCACTGAGATGTGACTGTCGAAGGACAGCAAGCGATCCTGCAACTCATTGGCTTGCTTGATCACCTCCAGCGGGTAACCGGCGTTGCCCCTGAACCAGTGGTCCCAGACCAGAAAACCTGCCCCGGCGCCAATGGCCAATGCCAGCGGCAGGCCAATGTAAAGAGCCTTTCTTGAACGTGGTTTTGTCATTGCCATCTCAGTCAGTTCGCCGTCGAAGTGCAGGCGCAAGGGCCTTTGCTATCTGGGAAGAACGAGCGATAGAGCGGGAAATTTAGGCGCCCCATCCGTGGCGGTAAATTTCCCGTGGCAACAAACGTTCTAGCTTGGATAAAGCCTGCTTCATGGCTGATTCCGGCCGGGCAAACCAGGCGGGACAATACAGGTAGGAAAATGACGATTTCTCGACGAGGGTTCATCGCAGGCCTGGCGCTGACGGGCGCCGCAGTGCCTGCGGCCTTTTATGCCCATCGTGAGTTGACGCGTGAAGAGTTTCCGATCACGCCGGAGGAAGCGACGGTTGATCTGGCCGACACGGCTGGCCAGCGCCTGGCTGATTCCCTGCGAGGTGTCTGGAGCCTGCGTTTCGAAGGCGGTGATGGCGGGCTCCACGGCCTGCCGCTTGAGGGGCTGGAGTTGTTTCTTGATATTGCCCCGCGTGGACGCGGGTTGCGTGGCTACCTTGATACGGGTGAGCAACTGCGCGCCGATGCTGAGCCGCGTTATCAGGTGATGGGTGATTTGGTGTCAGGCAATGGTACGGAGTTGTATTGGCGCCTGATCGACCGCGAGTCGCCTGGTGGCGTGCCGGCTTATGAGCTCAAAATGACGTTGGATGAGGTCTGGGCGGAGTTCGGCAATGCCGGCAGCGGCACCCTCAGCGGGCAAATCCTGCGCCTGGACCGACCGTTGGCGCTCCCCGAACTGGACAGTCGTTTTATTGCCACCAAGCAACTGTTTCCCGAGGCTCGGGAGCGTATTGGCTTGAATCAGGCATTGATGGCCTGGCTGATCGCGCCTGAGCATCGCCTGTTCCATCAGCTCTGGCACGCTTCTCGCGATCAGTGGCACAAGCTCGCCGAAGACAAGCGTGATGCCTTGCGCGGTATTGGCTGGCAGCCCGGACCGCGGGATCAGGAGCGAGATGCCCGTGGTCCGCGCAAAGACCGCAACGGTTCGGGTATCGACTTCTTTTTCATGCATCGGCACATGCTGGGCACGGCGCGTTCGATGCAGGATCTGCCGTCCTGGCCGCGTTTCCCCGCGCCGCAGCCGGAGCTTGAGCGTGATCGCCAGGGCTTTGCTCGCTACTTCGACAACCATGATGGTTTTGCGCTACCGCCAACCTGGCTGGCCAGTGGTGACAGTGACTACACCCAATGGGTCAGTGACATCAAGACGACTGAGACCTACCACAGTAATTTTCAGGTCTGGGAGTCGCAGTACCGCGATCCGCGCTATCTGGCCAAGCTCACCCTGGGGCAGTTTGGTTCGCAGGTAGAGCTGGGTCTGCACGATTGGTTGCACATGCGCTGGGCCTCGGTGCCGCGAGATCCGTCCAACGGCGCCCCGGTGCCGTTTGCCCGTGATCCGGCGGACTTCTCCGCTCGGTGGTATGCGGCGCAAAACGATTTTCTCGGCGACCCGTTTTCCTCGCATGTGAACCCGGTGTTCTGGTATTTCCATGGCTGGATCGACGACCGTATCGAGGACTGGTTTCGCGCGCACGAGCGTTTTCATCCGGGCGCAGTCAGGCGCCTCGAAGTCAATGGTGTGCCTTGGTTTGCGCCTGGGCGTTGGGTGGAAGTGGCGGATCCCTGGCTGGGCCCGGTGACTCACGGTTGCAGCACCACGCCGGGGTTGCAGATGGGCAAATCGGTGGAGATGGATCCGGAAACCATGAAGCTGGCGCTGCGTATCACCTTTGGTGCGGATGATGACCAGCTCGCACAGCTGTTTCGCAAGGTCCCCAGGCGTCCCTGGTATGCGCGGCATTTGAAGGTGTCGAAGGTGCCGTAGAGCTGATGTGCGGGCTTGCTCGCGATAGCGATAGGTCAGTCAGCATCATCAGCGCCTGATCCACCGCCATCGCAGCCTCGCCGGGGCTCGACAGCTCCCACCTTTGATCT
>NZ_JAHIDY010000067.1:0-18127 GCF_018732265.1 Pseudomonas sp. TAE6080 | reverse complement strand
CCCCTGTGGGAGCTGTCGAGCTTTAGCGAGGCTGCGATGGCGGCGGTACAGGCACAGCAGAACACGTAAACGTTTCGCGCTAAAGTCCAGTCTCACTGCTGTGACCCGAACGGAGTCCCGATGAGCCCCTCGATCGCGCTGCTGTATACCCGCACCCCCATGCTCGATATCGCTTACGAAGCCCATGGCCCTGCCGGGGGTGAAGTGGTGATTCTGCTGCACGGTTTCCCCTATGACCCTCGCGGTTACGATGCCATCGCACCGGTACTGGCCGAGGCCGGTTATCGCGTGCTGGTACCTTACCTGCGCGGCTATGGCCCGACCCGCTTTGCCCACGCCCAGGTGATGCGCTCCGGCCAGCAGGCGGCGCTGGCCAAGGACCTGCTGGACTTCATGGATGCCCTGTCCATCGGCCAGGCCGCCTTTGTCGGTTATGACTGGGGCGGGCGCGCCGCGTGCATTGTCGCGGCGCTTTGGCCTGAGCGGGTACGCTGCCTGGTCACGGGTGACGGCTACAACATTCAAGATATCGCCAGGTCCATCCAGCCACGCGCGCCGCTCACCGAGCATCGGTTGTGGTACCAGTTCTACTTCCACACCCAACGGGGCGTCGATGGCCTGACGGCCAACCGCCGCCAATTGTGCGAGCTGCTGTGGTCGCTCTGGTCGCCCACCTGGGCCGAGGGGCCAAGCCTTTACCCGCAGACCGCGCCATCGTTTGATAACCCGGATTTTGTCGACGTGGTGATCCACTCCTATCGCCATCGTTTCATGTATGCCGAGGGTGATCCGGCGCTGGAGCCGATTGAACAGGCGTTGGTGCAGCCGCCGCCGATCTCGGTGCCGAGCATTTCGCTGTGCGGTGCCGACGACGGTGTCGGCCCGGCGCCGGAAGTGGATGACGATGTGGGGAACTTCAGCGGATTCTACCGGCGCCGGGTGCTCGCCGGGGTGGGCCACAATATTCCCCAGGAAGCACCGCAGGCCACGCTTGACGCACTGTTTGAATTACTTGGGCAGACTCAGGCTGGCGCCGAAAACCGCTCGCGGTAAAGCTGCGGGCTGATCGACAAGGCTCGGACAAAACTGCGGCGCATGGTTTCTTCGCTGCCAAAGCCACATTGCACAGCGATGCGCTTGATCGCCACGGCGCTGTCGGCCAGTTGCCGGCGTGCGGTTTCCACGCGGATCAGTTCCACCGCCCGCGCCGGGGTCTGACCGGTTTCGGCGCGGTAGTGGCGCACGAAACTGCGCTCGCTCATGCCGCACGCAGCCGCCAGGGTCGGGATGTTCAAGTCCAGGTACAAGTGCTCGGCAATCCACGCATGCAATTCGCTGAAACGGTTGCCGCCCTGTTGCAGGGACAAGGTGACACTGAACTGCGACTGCCCACCGGGGCGCTTGAGAAACACCACCAGGTGCCGCGCCACTTCCAGAGCGACCGCGCGGCCCAGGTCCTCCTCCACCAGGGCCAGGCACAAATCGATGCCGGCCGTGACCCCCGCCGAGGTCCAGAGCGAACCCTGCTGGATAAAGATCGGGTTGGCCTCGACCTGCAGCGTGGGATATTTGCGCGCCAGTTCCTCACAACGCGTCCAGTGGGTCACGACACGGCAGCCGTCCAACAAGCCGCTGGCGGCCAGCAGGAAGGCACCGGTGCACACCGAAGTCATGCGCCGCGCGTGCGTGGCTTTTTGCCGGACCCACTCCACCAGGGCCGGATCCTCGGCCGCGCCATACACGCCCCAGCCACCGGCGATCACCAGGGTGTCGCAGGGCATCTCGGCGGCTGGCAACGGCGCGGCCACCAGGGCCAGGCCGGCGGATGTCATCACTGGTTCGGCCTGGGCGGCAATCACGTTGACGGCATAGGGCAACGGCAAGTCTTGTTGGCGCGCCAGGTCGTTGGCCGTGGCAAACACTTGCAGGGGCCCGGTGACGTCGAGCACCTGCACGTTGGGAAAAGCGAGCACATGGATGATTTTCGGCATGATTGGCGTGATTCGTGGGCTCAATGGCGTATGCGCCAAAGCCTAGGCCACTAGAGTGAAGCCGTCCATCCCCTCTTCTGGAGTTTCACCATGACTTTGCAGATCGGCTTTGTGTTGTTCCCCGGCATCCAGCAACTGGACCTCACCGGCCCTTACGACGTGCTGGCGTCATTGCCGGATGTGAAGCTGCACCTGATCTGGAAAGACCTGGCGCCAATCACCTCCAGCACCGGGTTGGTACTCACACCGACCCTCACCTATGACACCTGCCCGGTGCTGGACGTGGTCTGCGTGCCGGGTGGCTCGGGGGTGGGAGCGCTGATGGAAGATGAGCCGACCCTGGACTTTCTGCGGGCACAATCCCAGACCGCACGCTATGTGACGTCGGTGTGTACCGGCTCGCTGGTACTGGGCGCAGCAGGCTTGCTGCGTGGGCGGCGCGCCACCACACACTGGGCCTATCACGACATGCTGGCCACCCTGGGCGCGACGCCAGTGCAGGAGCGTGTGGTACGCGACGGCAATCTGTTTAGCGGCGGTGGCATCACAGCGGGAATCGATTTTGCCCTGACCCTGGCCGCCGAGTTGTACAGCGAGGCCGCTGCGCAACTGGTGCAATTGCAGCTCGAATATGCACCGGCCCCGCCCTTCAATGCCGGCCGACCAGACACCGCGCCACGGCATGTGCTGGACGAAGCCAACAAACGCACGGCCGAATCACGCAAGACCCGTGGCGAAATCGCCGCACGGGCGGCGGCGCGGCTGGGCTAAAGGCCAGCGCATTTGCCATGTGGGAACGGGCTTGCTCGCTCCCACAGGAGAATTGCTACACAGTGCGCGGCATCAACGCCAGGCGCACGGCCAGCACCGTCAACACCGTGGCCAGACCCCATTTTTGCAGGCTTGCGGTCTTCTCACTGCCGGCAAAAAACCGGCTGATCGCCCCGCCAAAAACTCCCAGCACCGCGTGAAACACGCCCGCAATCAACGTCAGGACCAACCCCAGTTGCACCAGCTGCAAGGCAATGGGGCCGGCCTCGGGCTTGACGAACTGCGGCAGGAACACCATGAAAAACAGCAGCGCCTTGGGGTTGAGCAAGCTGTTGAGCATGGCGCGCATAAACACCCCACCCAGGCGTACCCGCTCCACCCGAGCGGTGTCCAGGGACGGTTTTTTCTGCAGGGTCTTGAATGCCAGCCACAGCAGGTAGACCACGCCGGCATAACGAATCAGATCAAAGGCCGGGGGCCAACTGGCCACCAGGGCCGTGACGCCAGTAGCCGTCAATGCGGTCAGCAGCAGGTCCGCCACCCCGATCCCCAGGCCGGCCGCTACCCCGCCCCGCCAGCCGTAGCTCACGCCATGACTGATGACAAAGGCCATGTTCGGCCCGGGCGACAGCAACAACAGCAGCACGGAGCCAGAGAAAACCGCCAGGGTTGCGAGATCGATCATGCTCAACTCATCCGCCAGGGAAAACCGTAGATTAGTCCTACCTCAGCCACCGATACCAGAGAAGGCGATACCGGCCCTGAAGCCGAAGGTCGGCGAGAACGACGCCTATTCGCCGGCAAGCCCGCGCCGACAGTTCCAGATTCGGCCCGCGTCCTTCCTGCACTCCGTCAAAAAATGGTTTTCCCTCCCCGCAGGTAAATTCCCATTTTTGTTCCTACACTCCAAAAAGCCATCACTTATTCTCGATAAATCTGATAGTCACAGCAAAACATGTCAACAAACCGTCACGACAAGAGTATCTTATGAAACTCGACGGCAAACCTATTGAAAAAAGTCAAAACCTTGACGAGAAACTCAAAAGGAGCCATCATTTAGACATCACTTTGCAAATACCCGCGTCAGACAGGTCATTGCGCGTTACCCAGTGAAAGCAGTCGTTCGCCTTGCACCGCTTATAAAGCAGAACTGCCTTATGGATGAGCAAACGAACAGGGAAGTCCTGGTGGTGTATTGAGGGATGATTTATGCGTGAGAAGTCGTCAGTCGACAGCCTGTTTCTGACTCGCACCGGTTTTGTTGAGTTTTTTGTGGTTTTCGTCAAATTACTCCACGGCCTGACGGCGGTCCTGCCGGCGATGATCCTGTTGTTCTATCCGGATCCGGTGGACCCGCAAATGCGTAGCCACTACCTGGGCCTGCTGCTGTTCTTTGCGATCCTGACCATCATTCTGTTTCAGGCCCTGGGGGTGTACTCCGAGGATCTGTTCAGCAACCGCCTGCGTTTTCGCGTCATGTTGATCGCCTGGATTTCTGCGTTTTGCATCCTGCTGTTCATGTACCAGATCCTGCTGCTGTTTCCGCAGTTGAGCCCGCGCAACCTGATGTTCTGGTTTTCCCTGAGCCTGATCCTGTTTGGCGTGGAGCGCATCCTGATGCTGCGCCTCTACCGCAACCTGATGAAGAACGGCAAGTTCCTGCAGCGCACGGTGATCCTCGGCTTTACCGACACCGCCGTCCATGTGGCCGAACACCTGTCGCGCAACAGTGATATCCGCTCCGGCCTGATCGGTTTTATCGACGACCGCACCGAACGCATCCCCAATGAGCTGAGCAACCTGCCGTTGCTGGGCAACACCCGCGACCTGGAAAAGCTGATCCGCTCCGAGCAGGTCAATCAGGTGATGATTACCCTGCCCTGGGCCGCCGAGCAGCGCATCAACGGGCTGGTCAAGCGCCTGCGGCAGATGTCAGTGAACGTCATGCTGGTACCGGACATGGCCGCCCTGCGCTATGGCCATAACCGCATCACCGATGTCGGCGGCATCCTGATGTTCAACACCTCGCAGTTACCGCTGCGTGGCTGGTCACCGTTTATCAAGCGCTGCGAAGACCTGCTGCTGGCCAGTGCCGGCCTGCTGCTGTTGTCGCCGATCATGCTGGTGACCGCCCTGGCCATCAAACTCGACTCAAAAGGCCCGGTGCTGTTCCGGCAGAAGCGCTTTGGCTACAACGACAACCTGATCCGTGTCTTCAAGTTCCGCTCGATGTACGTCGAGCAGACCGACGTCAATGCCGAATGCCAGACCACCCGCCTCGACCCGCGCATCACTCGGGTCGGACGCATCATTCGCAAGACCAGCATCGACGAGCTGCCGCAACTGTTCAACGTACTGCTGGGCAACATGTCGATGGTCGGCCCGCGTCCCCATGCCACCGCTACCAAGGCGGCCGGGATTCCTTTCGAGGAAGCGGTCAACGAATACAGCTCGCGCCACCGGGTCAAGCCGGGCATCACGGGCTGGGCCCAGATCAATGGCTACCGCGGTGAAACCGACACCCTGTTCAAGATCCAGAAACGGGTCGAATACGATCTGGAATACATCGCCAAATGGTCGGTGTGGTTTGACCTGTACATCGTTTTCATGACGGTCCCGGCCGTCCTTTCCACCAAGGAAGTCTATTGATGAACCCCCTCAACGGATTGATTCCGTGCATCATTTCCGGTGGCTCGGGCACGCGGCTGTGGCCGGTTTCGCGGCAGAACATGCCCAAGCCGTTCATGCGCATGCGCGACGACCAGAGCCTGTTGCAGAAAACCTTCCTGCGCGCCAGCCACCTGCCGGGGGTCGACAGCGTGCTGACAGTGACCAACCGCGACCTGCTGTTTCGCACCCTCGATGATTACCGCGCAGTCAACACGGGCCAATTGGGCCTGGATTTGCTGCTCGAACCGTTCGGCCGCAACACCGCCGCTGCCATCGCCGTCGCCGCCCTGCATGTGCAGGAATTTTTCGGCGGTGACGCGCAGTTGCTGGTGATGCCTGCCGACCACCTGATCCTCGATGAAAGCGCCTTCGCCCAGGCCGTGGCCCAGGCCCGCGAATTGGCCGAAGCGGGTTACCTGGTGACCTTCGGCATCCAGCCCGACCGCCCCGAGACCGGCTTTGGCTACATCGAGCAAGGCACGGCCCTGGCGCAAGGGTTCCGCGTCCAGCGTTTCGTGGAGAAACCCGACCTGGCCACCGCCCAAGGCTACCTGGACGGCGGCAAGCACCTGTGGAATGCCGGGATGTTCTGCTTCAAGGCCGCCACCGTGCTCGAAGAACTGGCGGCCCACGCCCCGGCGGTGCTGGACGCGGCCAGGGCGGCGCTGGAGCACAGCACCAGCCTGCAAAACAGCAGCAGTCGCCAGCGTGAGTTGAACCCGCAAGGGTTTGGCACCGCGCCGGACATCTCCATCGACGTGGCCCTGATGGAGAAATCCGCCCAGGTCGCCGTGGTGCCCTGTGATATTGGCTGGAGCGATATCGGCTCCTGGGAAGCCCTGCGCCAACTGACCCCCAGTGACGACAACGGCAACCAGATCAATGGCGAAGCGATCCTGCACGACGTGCACAACTGCTACATCGACTCGCCCAAGCGCGTGCTGGGTGCAGTCGGGGTGCGCGACCTGATCATCGTCGACACCCCCGATGCCCTGCTGATTGCCGACGCCAATCGCAGCCAGGACGTGCGCCATATCGTCGCCGAGCTCAAGCGCCAGAACCATCCGGCATTCAGCCTGCACCGCACCGTCACCCGGCCCTGGGGCACCTACACCGTGCTGGAGGAAAGCACCCGTTTCAAGATCAAGCGCATCGTGGTCAAGCCCAAGGGCTCGCTGTCTTTGCAGATGCACCACCACCGCAGCGAACACTGGGTAGTGGTCAGCGGCGCGGCCATGATCACCAATGGCGAGCGCGAGATCCTGCTCAACATGAACGAGTCCACCTATATTCCCGCCGGGCACAAACACCGCCTGACCAACCCCGGCATCATCGACCTGGTGATGATCGAGGTGCAGAGCGGCGAATACCTGGGTGAAGACGACATCGTGCGCTTCGACGATATCTACGGCCGTGCGCCCGACACCGAGCCCAAGCCCTGATGCGTACCTCCCTGATCATCCCGACCCGCAACGCTGCCAGCCACCTCGATCGCTTGCTGCCGGCGCTGCGCATGCAGACCGTGCAACCCGACGAGATGCTGGTGGTCGATAGCGCATCGAGCGATGACACCGTGGCGCGCTTTCGCGAGTTCGGCGCGCGTGTCGAAGTGATCGATGCCCGTGACTTCAACCACGGCGGCACCCGGCGCTGGGCCAGCGAACACGTGGGCGGCGACGCCCTGATCGTGATGACCCAGGACGCGATCCCGGCCGAGCCCGAGACGTTCGCCAAGCTGCTCGACGAACTGCAACTGGACCCGCTCAATGGCGTCGCCTATGGCCGCCAGCTGCCGCACCCCGGTGCGGGTGTGCTGGGCGCGCAGTCGCGGCACTTCAATTACCCGGCCCACAGCCGCAGCAAAAGCCTGGCCGATGCACCGCAGTTGGGGATCAAGACCTGCTTCAGTTCCGACTCGTTCTCCGTGTACCGACGCAGCGCCCTGCAGGCCGTGGGCGGGTTCCCGGCCGATGTGATCGGCAGCGAGGACGCCTACGTCGCGGCGCGCATGCTGTTGGCCGGTTGGAAGGTGCAGTACGCCGCCAGCGCCCGGGTCTATCACTCCCACGATTACCGCCTGATGGACGAGTTTCACCGCTACTTCGACATTGGTGTGTTCTACGGCCGCGAGCCATGGATCCGCCAGGCGTTTGGCGACGCCGGCGGTGAAGGTAAACGCTATGTACTGGCCGAATTACGTGCCTTGCGCGAGGCCAACGCCTTGCACCGCGCCCCCGAAGTGGTGGTGCGCAGTGCCTTTAAATTGCTGGGCTATCGCCTCGGCCACCTTGAACGCTACTTGCCCAACTCGCTCAAGCAGCGCCTGGGCATGTTTTCCACCTACTGGACTTGAGCCGTCATGAAGACTACCAACCGACGTTACCGTCTTACCCTGTTCAGCCTGTTGAGTGCCTCGATCTGGCTGGCTGGTTGTTCGACCCCTGCGCGGGTGCCGCTTCCTGATAACAACACGCTCAAGGCCGGGCATCAGGCCGCGTTGGGCCTGGCCGACCTGCCCCCCCCGCAGGTCTTGATCCAGAGCGGTGACTTGCTGCGCATCGTGCGGGATGCCCAGGAGCCAGCGGCGGCCGACGATATGACGGTGTTCGTGGTGCGGCCTGACGGTGTGATCTCCATACCCAACATCGGCCGGGTCAAGGCGGCATTGCGCACGCCCGAAGACCTGGGCAAGGAAATTACCGACAAGTACAAGCGCATCTACCGCGAGCCGGCGGTAACGGTGAACATCGCCAGCGCCCCGAGCAACAAGGTGTTTATCGGCGGTGCAGTGCCGAACCCGGCGTTTTTCGACCTGGCGGGCAACGTCAGTGTGGAACAGGCCCTGCTCAGTTCCGGCGGTGTATTGGCTTCGGCTGACAGCTCCAACATTGCCCTGCTGCGTACCGGTGCCGATGGCAAGTACAAGATGTACTTCATCAACCTGGAAAGCATGCTGACCAACCCCAACCACCCACGGGTAGCGTTGCAGCGCGGTGATTTGATCTACGTGCCGCAATCGACGATCGGCGCCACGGTGGAAGCGGTGGATATGTACTTCACTCGCCTATTCCCGATCAACAAGGGGATTGGCGTGGGCTTGAACTACGACCTCAACGACAGCGGCGTGAAGAACAGCGGCAACACCATCTACAACAACCCCGTCATCAACGCAGGCCAATGATTATGGACCAGGCTTCGTATCACTCGAACCGACTGTTCCCGTCTGGCGTACACCACATATTCAATGGAGTGATCCTGTGATCGAAATCCGCTCTCTACGCGACCTCTTGCGGCTGTTTTTCATCTTCCGCCGCGAATTCAAACTGGCCGTGATCACCACGATTGTGGTGGCCGTGTTGGGTGCCTTCCTGTTGCCGGCACGCTATGAGTCCGACGCGCGCCTGCTGGTCAAGCCAGGACGGGACAACACCACGCTGCCGATCGAAGCCGCCAACCGCCAGACGCTGATTGCGCCGAGCACCCAGCACGACCCGATTGTCGACGAGGAGAAGATGCTCACCGGCCGGCCAATCGTGCATATCGTTGCCGAACGCTACCTGGCGATGACGTCCGAGCCGCCACAGGGCTTCTGGAAAGTCACCAAGTTCTACGTCAAGAAAGCCGTAGGTGAAGTGCTCGACGCCGTGCGCAGCGTCCTGCAATTCGTCGGCCTTGCCGAGAAGCAAAGCCCGCTGGAACGCCTGGCGACCAAGCTGGAGAAGAACTTCGAAGCCGGCCACGAACCGGGGTCTTCGGTGATCGAGATTTCCTTCACCTGGGACGATCCAGCCATCGCGCAAAAGGTCGTCGAGACCTGGGTCGATGCCTACCTGGAAGAGCGCGCGCGGATTCTCGGGCGCAAGAGCCTGCACTCCTTCTATGAAACCGAACGCACCAAGGTCGCCACCAACATCCAGGGGCTCAAGGATGAACTGCAGGGCCGCTTGAAGCAGATCGACTCGATCAGCGTGGACGCGCGCCTGAAAAACCTGACCAACCAGATCGACCGCGTCACCGACGCCAAGGTCACCGCGCAAAACCAGATCGCGGGGATCCGCAGCTTCCTGGCCAACGCCAGCCAGCAGATCAAGAACCAGCCGGCCGAAGTGGTGACGGGGCGGGAAACCAGCCTCAACCCCACCCAGCTTGACCTCAAGCGCCAGCTCAATGCCCTGCAAGTGGAACGCGCGCGCCTGCTGCGCACCTACCTGCCCGGCACGCCGCAGGTCAACCAGATCGAGCAGAACATCCGCGATATGCAAGACCTCAGCGCCCAGGAAGCAACCCGCCTGGAACGCTCGCAAAACACCGCGCCCAACAGCCTGGTAATCAACGTCAAGCAGCAGATCATCGACGCCCAGTTGCAAGAGCGCAAACTGGCCGGGGAAATCGAGAACTACGACAAGACCCTCGTCGAACTGCGTGCCCAGCGTGACCAGGCAATGACCGATGAACCTGAGCTGAACAAGCTGACCCAACAACTGCGCACCGCCGAGAAAAGCTACGCGCTGTACTCGGAAAACCTCGAACAAGCCCGCATCGACCACGCGCTGGACAGCAGCCAGATCAGCAACATCGCCCTGATCGAGCACGCCACCCTCAACCCGGCGCGTGTGTTTCCCAAGAGCTTGCTGATTCTGCTGTTCACCATTCCCGCGGGCCTCGCCGTTGGCTTGCTGACCATCTACGTGCTGTACCTGCTGGACCAACGCATCCACGATGGCGCGCGGTTGCAGGAAGTGTTCGGTATCCCGCTGTGGAGCAGCATCCCCGATGTGCAACACGCGACGCCGGCAGCCCTCACCGCCAGCATCTATCGCCTGTACAGCCTGCTGCCCGCCGAGCGCATCGCCAGCGAGGGCTTTGCCCTGGGCCTGACGTCGGCACGGCATGGCGAAGGCGTGAGCTTTATCATCGAGCAACTCAAGCGCCTGCTGGAAGAGCGCGGGCACCGGGTCTCGGTCAACGGCAGCGAAGCCGCAAAGCCAGGTGAAGTGCTGCTGTTGGACGCGTCTGCCCTGTCGTCCAACCCGCAGGCGTTCCTTACCCTGCGCCGCGCCGACCAGATCGTGCTGGTCATCGAAGCCCGCACCAGCACCGTGCCAACCATCGAGAACGCTCTGTCGTTGCTGACCACCGCGTTTGGCAAAGTCGACGGGATGATCCTCAACCGCCGCCGCTTCGAAGTGCCGGCCAATGTCCTGGCGCGGATCAACAGCTGGCGCGGTGCGGCCTGATGCGCATTGCGTTGCTGGCGCCGCTGCCACCGGAACAGACCGGGATTGCCGACTACGCTGCGCACTTGCGCAGCGCGTTGCGCGACCTGGGTCTGGAAGTGCTGACGCCGCTGGAAGGCTGCCAGGACCTGGCGGAGCAATTGCGCCGCCTGCAAGCCTTTGACTGGCGCAGCGTGGACCTGGTCCATGCCGAACTGGGTGGCGGGCGTTTTGGTGAGTTCCAGGCCCTGGACTATTTGCGCCGTACCCAGCCGCAGTTACCGCTGACCGCCACCGTGCATGACCCGGAGCGCCTGATCTGGCGCCGGGCCAAGCTGTTTTTCCCGCTGACCCTGCTTGAACGCCTGCCCCACCCGCTGCCCCAGGCAGCGGCGTTGCTGGCCGATCCATTGACCCTTCACGAAGAGCGGCGCCTGGCCAAAAGCATGCGCCGCCTGATTACCCTCACCCGCCTGGGTGGCGACTGCCTGCGCCAGCGCATGGGCCTGAATCCCGGGCAAGTGGCAGTGATTGCCCACGGCAACCTGCCCATCGCTCCCGTGGCCTTGCCGCCGTTGCAACCGCTGCGCCTGCTGTATTTCGGCTTTATCTACCGGGGCAAGGGCATCGAGGATCTGCTACAGGCCCTGGCCCGCTCCCTGACCGCCCACCCACAATGCCGTGGCCAGGTACGCTTGACCCTCGCCGGGGGCACCGCGCCGGAGATGACGTTCGACCCGGCCGGCAACTACCTCGATGGCCTGCGCCAACTGATCGCCACCCTGCAACTGGGCGATGTGGTGGACTGGCAACTGGACCTGCCCTCAGCCGAGATTCCCCACACGATCCAGGCCCACCATGTGATGGTGTTGCCGTACCGCGAATCGAAAAAGCTCGGTTTCCTCGGCCAGATGCGCGGCACCAGCGGTGCGCTGTCCTGGGCCAACGCCTGCGGGCGCGGGGTGATTACTTCCAATGCCCGCGCCTTCGCCGAAGAAGTCGCCGGGGGTAATGGCATCACCTACCAACAGGGCGATATCGACTCGTTGAGCGCTGCCCTGGACCGCCTGATCCTCGACCCACAACAAGCCCGCCAATGGGCCGACTACGCTGCCGACATCGGCCGCCAGCGCCAGTGGTCCAGCACCGCCCAACGCTTTGCCGAGTTGTTCCAGGCCGCAGTCAAGGAGCCTTTGTGATGAACATTTCGCCTACTCGCCGGATGTGGCGCTACCTGCCGCTGGTGATTGCACTGGCCGTTGGCGGCGCGCTGCTGCTCAGTGAAAACGTCGACGCGGAGCCGGTGAACCTGGCGCCCCAGCGCACCGTGCAATGGCGCGAGTTTTTGGGGGTGAACGCGCACTTTTTGTGGTTCAAGCCCGAGCAGTACCAAAAACAGATCCGCCAATACCAGAAGCTGGGATTGGACTGGGTGCGCGTCGACCTGCACTGGGACCGCCTGGAGCCCAAGGAAGAAGACTATCAACTGAGCACCTTCGATGAACTGGACCGCACCCTGACCGCCGAGAAAATCCGTTCGGTGTTCTACCTGGTGGGCTCGGCGCCGTTTATCACCACCGCCCCCAGGGGCGCGGAATTCCAGGACCAGTACCGCCCACGGGATGCCAGCGTGTATGCCCTGCGCCTGGCACTGCTGGCCAAGCGCTACCCGAATATCGACGCCTGGCAGGTGTGGAACGAACAGAACCTGCCGAACAACTGGCGCCCGCACGTCAACGCCGAGGAATACGCGCGCTTGCTGCTGGCCAGTCATCAAGCCTTGAACGTTGCCGCACCGGACAAGATCCAGGTGATGGGTGGCATGGCGTACTACAGCCAGATGCCGCCGCGTGGCAAGACCTTGATGTTCGAAGCCCTAGGCAAGCTGGGCGTACAAAGCCTGGGCATGGTGGCGGCGTATCATCCGTATTCGATGACCCCGGAAACCGACGAGCCGGGCAAGAACGAAGTACTGCTGCGCGGCGACCAGCTCAATGCGGTGCTGCACGGTGCCGGAGTCAAGGATGTCTGGGCCACCGAGTGGGGCTGGTCCAGCTACAGCGGGCCCAAGGAAATGCAGGACCTGATCGGTATCGACGGCCAGGCCGACTTCACCTTGCGCCGCCTGGCGCTGATGGCGTCCCAGGACTACCAGAAGATTTTCCTGTTTGCCCTGTCCGACCTGGATGAACGCGCGTCCGTGCGCGACCAGCACTATGGCCTGCTGGACCTCAACGGCGAACCCAAGCCGGTATACAGCGCCCTCGCCCGCTTCCTCGAAATCACCGGCCCGACCCTCAAGCCCGGCGCCACGCCGGTGCTCAAGGATGTACCGAAAACCTTGTACAGCGTGGCCTGGACCCGCGACGACGGCAAACGCCTGTTGATGTACTGGAGTGCCGAAGGCACCAGCATCACCTTGCCCGAGGTCAAAAACGCCGAACTGCTGGACCCGCTGACCGGCGCCCGGCAAACCCTTAACGACTACAACGGCATTCGCCCTGTGGTGAAACCGACGTTACAGATATTGGTGTGGTAGCACGCCCAGGCATGGAGAGCTGCACGTGAGAATCCTGTGGATTGTGCCCTATCTGCCGTGGCCGATGACCAGCGGCGGCAAGACCCGGCAATACCATTTACTGCGCACCTTGAGTGAGCGCGGGCATCGCATCACCTTGCTGGTGCAATCGAAAACGCCGGCCGATGCCGCCAGCCACGCCGCCCTTGAACCTTTGCTCGAACGCCTGATCGTGGTCCCGCGCCGGCCACTGAAACACCCCATGACCCTGCTCGCCGGGGTGTTTGCGCCCTGGCCGCTGCTGACTACGGTCAATGGCCTCTCGGCCCCATTGCAGGCACGCTTTGCCCAACTGCTGAACGAAACCTGGGATGTGATCCAGGTGGAACACAGCTACAGCCTGCAACCGTACTTGCACACCTTGCAGCAGCAATCGCAGGACTTCGTGCTCACCGAGCACAACCTGGAATCGAGCCTGGGCGGCGCCACCTATGACCGCTTTCCAAAGTGGGCCGCACCGTTCGTGCGCTATGACCAATGGCGCTGCCGGAAATGGGAGCGCAAGGCGTTTGATGCAGCGTGCCATGTGGTCGCGGTGACCCAGGCCGATGCCCAGGCCATCGGCCAACTGACCGCCACCCCCGTGAGCGTGGTGGTCAATGGGGTCGACAGCCGCGCTTTCAGCACAGTCAGCGCCGCCCCGCAGGGCCAGCGCCTGTTGTTTGTCGGCAACTACGAATACGCGCCGAACCTCGACGCGGTGCAGTGGCTGCTCGACGAAATCTTCCCCCGGGTCTGGTTGCAGTGCCCCGGCGCCCGCCTGGCCGTCGCCGGCTACGGCTTGCCCGAGCACTGGCGCGAGCGTTGGCCGGACGAACGTATTGAATGGCAGGGTTTTGTCCCCGACCTGACCGCCTTGCAGCGTCGCTGCGCAGGTTTTGTCGCCGCCCTGCGCCATGGTGGCGGCTCCAAACTCAAAGTGCTGGAGGCCATGGCCGCCGGCCTGCCGTTGGTGAGTACCGCCCAGGGCGTGTCCGGCCTGGCGGTTGAGGCGCACGCGCACTATCTGGCCGGCGAAAGCGCCGAGGCCCTGGCGGATGGGATTGTGCGCCTGCTGGACGAACCGGCGCTGGCCCGCCAATTGGCCGATGCCGCGCGTGACTACGCGCGCAACTATCACGACTGGGCGGTGGCCGGTGACGAACTGGAGCAGATCTACCGCACCTTGCCGACCCATCAGGAGCCCCAAGCATGCGCGTAGCCCTGGATTACCGCCCCGCCACGGTCGCGCCTTCGTCGGGCATCGCCCGTCAGGTCCTGGCCCTGGAACACGCCTTGTGCGCCCGGGACGCCACTGAAGTGGTGCTGTTGACCGAGGCGCCACTGGATCATCCGCAGCGCGAAACGGCGGTTTGCCCAGCCTGGGCCAGCCCATTGGAAGGCCTGCAGCGCCCCCAGGTACGCTGGCGTTTCGAGCGCGCTTTCTTGCCCCGGGCGATCCACGCACAGCGGATCGACCTGTACATCGCCACGGCCAACATGGGCTTGCCCTTGTGCCGCAAACCCGCCGGTACCCGCTATGTGCTGGTGCTGCACGACCTGTTTCAACTGACCCACCGCAACTTCCATCGCTCCAGACTCAAGGCCCTGGCCTATCGCTTGATCGATGGCGCGTCGATTGCCTGGTCGGTGTGGCAGGCGGATCGCGTGTGGTGCCCGTCGCAATTCTCGTGCGATGAAGCGGCGCGCCTGTTCCCCTGGGCGCGGGCCAAATTCCGGGTGTTGAATAACCTGGTGCCGGAGTTTACCGAGGCACCAGAGCCACTGCCCGAGGGTTTGCCGGCACGCTACTGGTTGGTGGTGGGCACCCGCGAGCCCCGCAAGAACATGACGTTTTTCCTTGAGCAGTGGCAAGCCAGTCGCGCCAAGGACCCGAACGTGCCGGACCTGGTGCTGGTCGGCCATGCCAGCGATGTGCCGGCCACCCTCGGTGAGTTGCCTGGCCTGCATTGGCGCAGCGGTTTGTCCGACGGCCAGTTGCAGGCGCTCTACCGGCATGCCGCTTACCTGTGGCAGCCTTCCTATGCCGAAGGCTTTGGCTTGCCGGTGGTGGAAGCGTTGAGTGTCGGCACGCAGGTCGCAGTCGCCCGAGGCTCGGCCCTGGATGAAGTGGCGCCCCCCACGGCGCCGCGTTTTGCGCCCCACGACGCCGCGCAACTGCAAACATTGATGGTGTCACTGGCTGCACCTGGGGCCACGGTCGACCCCGAACTGCAACGCACATGGGCCCGGCAATTTGCCGAACCGGCCTATCGCCTGCGCCTGGATAAACTGCTCAAGGAAATGGATCGCTAATGCTGCCAGGAAAACTCGTTAGTCTGCTCCTGGGCCTGGTCTTCGGGGGCTTGCTGCTGGCGTTGTCGCCGATGAAGGTCTTTATGATCGTGGTCGGCGTGGGCGTGGCGCTGACCCTGATCCGCAAGCCGCTGTGGGGCCTGCTGATCTTTGCCGTCCTAGCCACCAGTATTCCCTACACCACCTTGCAACTGGGGATCCGCACCACCATCAGCGAAGCGGTGCTGGGTCTGACCTGGGCCGGGGTGTTCTGGCAATCGTTTATCGCCAAGACCCGTGGTTTCATGGTCTGGCGCCCCACCGAACGGGCATTGATGTGGCTGATGCTGTTCAGCACCATTCCGTTTATCTGGGGCATGATCATCATCCACGCCGAGGGCAACGGGCCGGTCAACTGGGTGCGCTGGCTGATGAACCTGTCGCTGCTGTTTATCGTGCCGCTGCTGCTGCGCACCGATGCCGACCGCGACAAGGTGGTGGTCGCCCTGCTGCTGGGTAACCTGGCGATGTTGTTGTTGTCGATCTTCATGTTCCTCAAGACGCGCAATGCAATGTCGATGATCGACATCCTCACCGACCTCAAGTACGCCCACCCCGAGGCGGTGAAAGATATTTTCTCGGCCAACTACAAGCGCATGGCCTCGCCCTGGGTCCACCCGAACCTGACCGGCGGCGTGCTGGTGCTGTTTATCCCACTGGCGCTGTTCTACGGCTGGACCCGCACTGGCTGGCGCCGCGCCCTGGGCCTGGCGGTGGCGGTGCTCGGTTGCGCCGGCCTGCTGCTGAGTATCTCCCGCGGCGCGATTGTGGCCCTGGCACTGATCCTGATCTGGCTGACCTACAAGCGTGTGCCGCACAGCGGGCGCATCATCGGTATCGGCGTCGCCTTTGTGATTGCCCTGGTGATGTTCTACCCGCCGTTGCAGGACCGTTTGATGACGATGTTCTCGACCACCAACGCCAGTACCGAGATTCGCTTCGACGAGTACGCCGGATTCCCCGACGTGATGGCCAAGTACCCGCTAGGCATCGGCTTCAAGATCGACCCACCGGTGCCGGGCAGCAACCTGCTGGGGATTTCCAACCTGTGGCTGAACTTCATCTACAAGATCGGCATTCCCGGGATGCTGCTGTTTATCGCCGTCACCGTGTTGTGGTGGCGCGAAGTACGCCCGCTGGGCTCGGTGCGCAAAGTCACCGCCGACAACGCACTGTGGCTGGGCTGCGTGTGCGGTGTACTGGCAGCCTTGCTGACCGGGATTTTCGACCACTACTTCAGCTTCACCTTTGTATTGATCGCGCTGTTCTGGCTGTTGATGGGCATCAGCCTGCAACAGGTGCGCCTGAACCCGACCGTGACCGCCCCTGCTCCTGTTTCCGTGCCAAAGGATGACCGACCATGAAACATCGCACTATTCACTCCCCCGACCTGCGTGAGCGCCTGCCCGCCCTGGCCAGCGAACTCGGTGTGAGCCTGGAAGACTTGCAGGATGGCCTGGCCTGGTGCCTGGCCAACGAGGTGGTTTTTGAAGAAGGCGAAGGCAGCAACAAACTCTTCTGGATGACCTCCTTCGACGTGGAACCGACCATTGGTCATCCGGTGGCACGCCGCTTGTTCCATCGCATGAAACAGGATGTACCGGCGCAGTTCCTGCCGATCTATGGCAAGAACTGGGCAACCCTCAAGGACCGCTGGCGCAGTGCCTGGGACATGGCCTACAACATCCTGATCAACAAGATCCCCAGCCACCATATCCGCGTGGGCTGGCTGCGCCTGGGCGGTGCGAAGATCGGCAAGGGCACCAGCCTGTGGCGCAATACCGAAGTGCTGGGCATCCATAACCTGGTGGTGGGCGATGACACAGTGATCGGCTGGCATTGCCAGGTGGATGCGCGCTCTGGCCTGGTGATCGGCAACCATGTGGCGATTGCCTCCCATGTCCTGATCATCGCCGGCAGCCATGACTTGCAGGCGCCAGAGTTCTGGTCGATTTCCGGGGCGATCTATATCGACGACTACGTGTGGATTGGCAGCCGTGCGCTGATCGGCTTTGGCACCCACCTGTGCGAGGGCTCGGTGGTCACCGCCAATACCGTGGTGGCCAAAACCGTCGCGCCGTACAAAATTGTCGGTGGCACCGGCGCCAAGGTCATGGGCGAACGCGTTCGCGGGCTGAACTACAAGGTGGGTGGCAAGGGCCTGTTCACCCTGTTGCACTGATGTTTGGCAGCACCCTGTGGCTGACCCTGGCGACCCTCGCCGGGCTGGTGGCCGGTTTTGCCCGGGAATGGCTGCTGGTCGCGGCCTGGGGGGCGGGCAGCCGCAGCGACGGGTTTCTGGTCGCGGTATTCCTGCCCGAAGCGCTGCGCATGACCCTGGCCGCCGGCTTGCTCGCCGCCGCGGCCCTGCCCCTCTATCAGCAACGTGATGCGCAACGCCAGCAGGCCTGGTTGGCCAGCCTGTCGCCGCGCCTGCTCGGTGTGGGCCTGGCCCTGTTTGCCGTGCTCGCCCTCGGCGCGCCGCTGTGGGTACGGCTGATCGGCCCGGGGCTGGACGCCGCCGCCCACGACCTGTCTCTTATACACATCTGACGCTGCCGACGATC
>NZ_JAHIDY010000066.1:0-19284 GCF_018732265.1 Pseudomonas sp. TAE6080 | reverse complement strand
TCGTCAAGATTAAATTCCGAAACCCCAATTGCGAAAGCAGTTGGGGTTTTGTTTTTGGCGGTTGGAAAGGGGCGGCGGCAAGCTTCAAGAGATCAGCGCCCAAACTGTTCACTCCATCACCGCTCGGCCAATTCAATACAAAGTGTTTCGGCATTTTTGGTATGGTGCAGCACCTTTTCCAAGGACTGGCCTTCCAACCGCAGGACGCGACATCACCTCTATCCCACGAGATGCTGTAGAAATGCCTGAAGTTATACCGATCAAGGACCACGAGAAAGAACACCGCCTGGTCAACAAGCGCCTGCTGGCTTGTGCAATGCTGGTATTGGGCATTACCTGTGCCTTGGTCGCACGGATGTATTACCTGCAAGTCGTGGAGTTTGACTATCACTCCACCATCTCCGAAAACAATCGGGTCCATGTCCTGCCCATCACCCCGACCCGCGGCATGATCTATGACCGCAACGGCGTGGTCCTGGCCGATAACCGCCCCAGTTACAACCTGACAATCACTCGCGAACGGGCGACCGACCTCAAAGGCGAGTTGGACTCGATCATCACTCTCCTGCACCTGCCAGCCGAAGACCGTACAGTCTTTGACAAGGCCCTGAAGCAGGCGCGTCACCCATTTGTGCCCGTGACGTTGTTCTACGAATTGACGGAAGAACAGATCGCCATATTGGCCGTCAACGAATTCCGCCTGCCTGGCGTGGATGTCGAGCCGCAGTTTGTGCGTCACTACCCTCTGGGCGCGCACTTTGCTCACTCCATCGGCTACGTAGGTCGCATCAACGAAAAAGAGTCCAAGGAACTGGATTCGGTCGAGTACCGAGGCACGCAATCCATCGGTAAAACCGGCGTCGAACGTTTCTACGAGCCACAGTTGCACGGGCATGTCGGTTATGAAGAAGTCGAGACCAACGCTCAAGGCCGGGTGCTGCGGGTACTCAAGCACACCGATCCGATCCCGGGCAAAAACATCGTCCTGAGCCTGGATATCAAACTCCAGGAAGCTGCCGAAGAAGCCCTGGGCGATCGTCGCGGCTCAGTGGTTGCCCTGGATCCGCAAACCGGTGAAGTCCTGGCGATGGTCAGCAAACCCAGCTTTGACCCCAACTCATTCGTGACCGGCATCAGTTTCAAGGAATACTCCGCGCTGCGTGACTCCATCGACCGTCCCTTGTTCAACCGCGTACTGCGCGGGCTCTATGCGCCGGGCTCGACGATCAAGCCGGAAGTGGCCATCGCCGGTCTCGACAGCGGTGTGGTCACCGCGCAGACCCGGGTCTTTGACCCCGGCTACTACCAACTCCCGGACTTCGATCACAAGTACCGCAACTGGAACCACAGCGGCGACGGCTGGGTGGATATGGACGCCGCCATCATGCGTTCCAACGACACCTACTTCTATGACCTGGCCCACAAGCTGGGGATCGACCGTCTGCACGACTACATGGCCGAATTCGGTCTTGGCCAGAAAGTCTCCCTGGACATGTTCGAAGAGTCCGCCGGCCTGATGCCGTCCCAGGCCTGGAAGCGCGCGACCCGTCGCCAACCCTGGTTCCCGGGCGAAACCGTGATCCTCGGCATCGGCCAGGGCTATATGCAAGTCACGCCATTGCAATTGGCCCAGGCCACCGCGTTGATCGCCAACAAGGGCGTGTGGAACAGACCGCACCTGGCCAAGACTATCGACGGCGTGCCGCCAGCGGACGAAAACCCCATGCCCAACATCGTCCTCAAGAACCCGCACGACTGGGAACAGGTCAACCACGGCATGCAAATGGTGATGCACGACCCGCGCGGGATTGCCCGGGCCTCGGCCGCCGGCGCGCAGTACCGGATTGCTGGCAAGAGCGGTACCGCGCAGGTGGTGGCGATCAAGCAGGGTGAGCGCTACAACCGCCTGAAGACCCGCGAGCGCAACCGCGACAACGCATTGTTCGTCGGCTTTGCCCCGGCAGAGCATCCTCGGATTGTGATTTCAGTGATGATCGAAAATGGCGAGGCGGGCGGCCGTGTGGCAGGCCCTGTGGTACGCCAGATCATGGATGCCTGGCTGCTTGATCAGCAGGGCCACCTTAAACCGCAGTACGCGGCGCCCGCCAAGACTTCGGGTGAGCCTCGCGTGTGAAAGAAAGGGTTTACTCCACCCAGAGTGCGGGACCGCCCGATAGATAAGCGATTGCATTTCGCTACAATCTACGACGATAATGAGATGAGTTATCATTAACATCTCTGGCTGCCCGCGTGTCTACTCCTACCGATCCCAAGGTTCTCCTGGCAACGCTGTATGACGATAACCATCGCTGGCTGCGCGCCTGGTTGTATCGTCAGCTCAAGTGCCCACAGGATGCTGCGGACCTGACCCAAGACACGTTTATCCGCATTCTGGATGCGCGCCAGCTCAACCAACTCGATGAGCCCCGTGCGTTTCTCAGCACCGTGGCCCGCCGGCTGTTATTCAGTTTCTGGCGACGCAAGCGCCTGGAACAGACTTACCTCGACAGCCTGGCGCAGTTGCCGGACGCCTACACGCCTTCGGAGGAAGACCTGGCCCTGGTACGTGAGGCCCTGGAAAGCATCGATCGCCTGCTCAATGGCCTGCCGCCTCGGGTCCGGCAGATCTTTATGCTCAACCGCCTCGAAGGCTTGTCGCAGCCTGTCATCGCCCAGCAGTTGGACGTCTCGCTGGCCACCGTGGAGCGCGATCTGCGGCGGGCTTTCCTGCACTGTCTGGCCGAATCGGCGGACCTGACATGAGCCAGCCCAAGGTTGACGCCACGACCCGCGCCGCCGTGGATTGGTTGCTGCGCCTGGAGGCGGCGGCTGAAGATCCGTCAGTGCGTCAAGCCTTCGACGCGTGGCTGGGGGCCAATCCCCAGCATGCGATTGCCTGGCAGCGGGTCGGTAGCTTGCTGCAGCAGCCGATTGCCGACTTGCAGCGCGTCGAAGCCCGTAGCCCCGGTCAGTTACGCGCCGTGACCCAGGCTCTGGCAGCCCCGGACTCCGAGTCGCGGCGCAAAGTGTTGCGTGGCAGCCTGGCCCTGGCGTTGTTCGGTATCAGTGGTGCCGCGATTTTCGACCGTGCCCAGCCGCTCAATGGCCTGTGGGCCGATCGCCACACCGCCACTGGCGAGCGCAAGACCTTCGAGTTGGCCGATGGCAGTCGCCTGAGCCTCAACGCCCGCAGCTCGGTGGATATCCATTTCACCGACACCCGCCGCCTGGTGCGCCTGCGCGAGGGCCAAGTGTTTGTTGATGTCGCCGCCGACCCGCGCCGACCATTTGTGATCGCCACCGCCCAGGGAGAAGTCCAGGCCCTGGGCACACAATTCATGGTGCGCCAGGAGGCCACCGGCAGCCTGGCCTCGGTGCAGTTGCACAGTGTCCAGGTCACCACCTCCGGTGGCAGCCAGCGCCGTGTAGAGGCGGGGGAGGCGGCGTGGTTCAGCGACAGCGATGTGCGTCCGGTACCGCTCTCGGTGCGCACTCGGGCGGACTGGTGCGATGGTCGAGTCGATATCCGGGATGAGCCCCTGGGCCTGCTGATCGACGCTCTGCGTCCGTATCGCCGAGGTGTGCTGCGGGTCAGTGAGCAAGCCTCGAAAGTGCGCATCTATGGTGTGTATCCACTGGATGACCCGGAGCAGACCCTGGCCTCGCTGGCCCAAACCTTCCCCCTGCGGATCAGCCATTACGGCCCCTGGTTGACCCTGATTGATGTGCGCTGAAGGCTCAATGGGAATTATTTTCACTCAGCGTGAGGGGATCGCTGATCTCGCGAGTCAAGGTTAGGGAACGCCAACCTGACAATGAGCATCCTCACCCTATGGCACCCTTGATGATCCGCCCCTGCCTGTTGACTCTGGCCGTAACCCTGGCTGTGATCGGCCACCCTGCTGTCGCCCTGGCCGATACTGACGCCAGTGCCCCGCACTATTTCAATCTACCTGCCGCCGCCCTAGGCGATAGCCTGAGCCGGCTGTCGCGGGAAAGCGGACGCACGCTGTCGGTCGCCCCAGCCTTGCTGCAAGGCCGCCGCGCGCCCGCGTTGCAGGGCCAGTACAGCCCCGAGCAGGCCGCGCAACATCTGCTGGCCGGTAGCGGCCTGGGCTTGACGGTCACCGAGAACGGCACTTGGAGCCTGTATCTGCTGCCCGAGGGCGCGCTTAATCTCGGCGCCACCACCGTCACCGGCCAGGTCGCAGAAAATGCCTGGGGCCCGGTGGACGGTTATGTGGCTACTCGCAGCGCCACGGCCACCAAGACCGATACACTGATCCTGGAAATCCCGCAGACCGTCAACGTGGTCACCGCCGACCAGGTCAAGGTGCAGGGCGCGCGCAACCTGACCCAATCCCTGCGCTATACCCCAGGCATGGACACCAACGGCTACACCGATCGCAATACCATCGCCGATGAACTGGGCAGCCGCGGCTTTTCTCCCACTTTGCTGTACCTCGATGGCGCCTACCTGCCTTACGCCGGCAGCCTCGGCGGTGCGCCACAAATCGACCCCTACACCCTGGAACGCATTGAAGTGCTCAAGGGGCCGGCGTCGGTGCTGTTCGGGCAGAACCAGCCTGGCGGGATGATCAACCTGGTATCCAAACGGCCCACCACTGAAGCCCGGCACCAGGTCAAGTTCGGCGTGGGCAGCTACGACCGGGTCAATGGCGCCCTCGACTTCAGCGGTCCCATCGATGACGCGAAAACCCTGAGCTATCGCCTGATCGGCCTGGCCCGGGACGGCAACGAGATGGTCGACCACGCCACCGACAGCCGCACCTTGCTCGCTCCCAGCCTGACCTGGGCGCCGACCGAAGACACCGCCCTGACCATTTATGCGCAGATCCAGCGCGACAAATCCCTGGCCGATTACCAGGCACTGCCCGCCATCGGCACGCTCTATCGCAACTCCAAGGGCCAGCGCATCGACCGCGACACCTTCCTCGGCGATTCCGACTGGAACAACTACATCCGCGATCAATATGTGCTGGGCTATGACTTCTCCCACGCATTCAACGACAACCTGGAATATCGCCAGACGGCTCGGTTCACTGACGTCAACGACCGCTACAAAGGCTTCTACCTCAATCGCTTCGTCGAACTGCCCGACGGCAGCACCGACGATACCCGCGCCAGCCGCACCAAACTGGACTGGCGCCAACACAACAGCGCCTACACCATCGATAACAACCTGCAGGCCAAGTTCGCCACCGGTGCCCTGGAACACACCTTGCTGGTGGGCTTCGATCACCGCGAGTTCACCCGTAAATACCAGGGCTACAACCTCTACGGCGCGGAAATCATCGACCTCTACAAACCGTCCAATTACCACACCTTTGGCCAGCCGCAACTGACCACCAAGTGGAACAACACGGTCAAGCAGACCGGCCTGTATGCCCAGGACCAGATCAAGTTCGACCGTTTCATCCTCACCATGGGCCTGCGTGAAGACTGGGCCGAAGTGATCAACCGCGACCTGCTGGACCGCAGCACGGTGTCGCAGAAAGACAAGAAACTCACGCGCCGCGTGGGCCTGACTTACCTCACCGACTTCGGCCTGGCGCCCTACGTCAGCTATGCCGAGTCGTTCCTGCCAAGCGTCGGCCGTCTGGCCCCGGAACGCGGTGGCGGCGCCTACAAACCGGTGGAAGGCGAGCAATATGAAGCGGGGGTCAAGTACCAGCCCAACGACCAGTCGCTGCTGACCTTGTCGGTGTTCCAGATCAAGCAGAAAAACGTCTTGACCGGCGATCTGGTCTATCGCGAATACCAGTTGCAAGAAGGCGAAGTGCGCTCACGCGGCGTCGAGTTCGAAGGTAAGGCCCGTTTTGGCCAGGTGGAGTTGATCAGTGCGCTGTCGTACCTGGACGCGATCTATACCAAGAGCAACTACGGCGAGGAGGGCAACCGCAGCGAGGCGCAAGCCCCTTGGAGCGGCAGCGTCTGGGCCGACTACCATTTTGCCAGCGATGCCTTGGCCGGCCTGACCGCAGGTGGCGGTGCGCGTTACACCGGGAAGAAATACGGCGACTCGGCCAACACCTTCAAGACCCCGTCGTTCGTCGTGTACGACGCCACTGTCAGCTACGACCTGAGCCGCCTGGGCCCCACATTCAAGGGCGCTGAAGCCAGCCTCAACGTGCAGAACCTGTTTGATCGCGAGTATGTCTCGTCCTGCAACTACGCTTTTGGTTGCTATTACGGCCAGGAGCGCACTGCGTCCCTGGCCGTGTCCTACGACTGGTGAGCTACTTGATCACCACCGGGTTCACCGGTGCGCCGCTGCCGCCGACAATCTTCAACGGCGCAGCGGTGTAGAGGAACTTCCACTGGCCGTCGTCGGCACAATCGGCGGCCAGATCCTCCAGCAGCACGATCTCGGTAAAGGCGATGCCGAGGTTGCGCATCAACGCGCAATGCAATGGAATCTGCACCCCCGACACCGGGTCGGTGATCACCTCGTTGGCGATGGTATCGGTCACCAGGTTGGGGATTTCCATGGCGTGGAACCACTCCACCAACTCCCGGCTATAGGTCAGCCCAGGCTCCACCAGGTCCTTGAAGAATTCGGTCTTGCCATACTCGTAGAAGGCGCCCATGGAGCCGGTGCGGATGATCAGGATGTCGCGCTTTTCGATGGTCACGCCCTGGGCCTTGGCGGCCGCCAGCAAGTCCAGGTGATTGAAGGTTTCGCCACGGCCCAGGTATTTCTTGCCGCGATGGCGGGCCATGTCGATCAGCACCGCGCGCCCGACCACGCCACGTTCGGCAATCGCCAGCACACTGGCCTTGGCCATGCCGCCGACGGTGCTCATGGCGTCGTAGCCGTTCCACAGTTGGTTGTCGTACCAGGCATGCCCGAGGGCGTCGTACTGGGTCGAGCCTTGCAACTGCATGAAGATCACATCGTCGCAATAGGCCGCGCCGCCAGTCATTTCGGGTTGCTTGCCGAAGTGATAGTGGCTGTGATCCAGGGTATTGAAGCGCATCGACGGGTTGCGCGCGGGCCACATCGGGTCGCCGCCCGGATGGCCGATCTGCACTTGCAGGGTAAAGGTCTTGCCCTGGCGCACCGAGGCCACGCCGCGCAGTACTTCGGCTTCGGTCAGGTAATTGAGGGCGCCGACCTCATCGTCCGGCCCCCATTTACCCCAGTTCTTTGGCAGGCCTTCGAGTAATTGCTTGGTGCTCGGTTCGTTCTTGTTATGTAAGTCACACATATCGACTCCGATCCCTTTGGTCGTTGAGTTACACGCAGCGCCCGCCATCGACTTCAAGGCAAGTGCCGGTGATAAAAGCCGCTTCGTCCGAGGCCAGGTACAGGCAGGCATTGGCCACGTCTTGCGGGGTGGAAAAACGTCCCAGGGGGATAGTTGCCATGAACTTCTGGCGGTTTTGCGGGGTGTCCGGCACGCCCATGAACTCACTGAGCAGCGCCGTGGCGCCGACCACCGGGTTCACGCAGTTGACGCGGATATTGTCCGGCCCCAGCTCCGCCGCCATGGTCTTGCTCATGACCACCACCGCGCCCTTGCTGCCGTTATACCAGACCAGTCCCGGGCGCGGGCGGATCGCCGCAGTCGAGGCAATATTGACGAACACGCCGCCGCCCTGGCCGCGAAAGTGCGGCACGAAGTGCTTGGCACTGAGGAAGATGCTTTTGACGTTGACTGCGAACACCCGGTCGAACTCGGCCTCGTCCACTTCCAGCATCGGCCGGTTGCGGTGGGTGGTGCCGGCGTTGTTGATGACGATATCCAGCCCACCGAATTGCTCCAGGGTTGCCCGCAGCAGGGCGCCGACGCTTTCGTCGTTGGCCACGTTGACCTCGATGAAATGCGCATGCCCACCGCTGGCTTTGATCTCATTGACCACCCGCTGGCCGCCGGTGGCGTTCATGTCGGCGACGATAACCCGCGCACCCTGTTGGGCGAAGGTCTTGGCGATGCCTTCACCAAAGCCGGAGCCGGCGCCAGTGACGATGGCTACTTTGTTTGCGAGACGCATGGAGTGTTCTCCTTTCTTGTTGTTGTAATGGCTTAGCCGTGTTTGATCGCAATGGTCTTCAAGGTGGTAAAGCCCAGCAGGGCCTCGAAGCCTTTTTCCCGGCCATAACCGCTGGCCTTGACGCCGCCGAAGGGCAGTTCAACCCCGCCGCCGGCCCCGTAGTTATTGATGAAAACCTGACCGCAGCGCAGCTTGCGCGCCAGGCGCATTTGCCGGGCGCCGTCGCGGGTCCACACGCCGGCGACCAGGCCGAAATCGGTGCCGTTGGCCAGGCGGATGGCCTCGGCTTCGTCGTCGAAGGGCATCACGGCCAGTACCGGGCCGAAGACTTCCTCCTGGGCCAGGCGGCTGTCGGGCGGTACGTCGCGAAACAGCACCGCTTCCTGGAAGTACCCGCCACTGTCGGCCTCGGCCACCACCTGGCCGCGCGCGGCCACGGTGATGCCGGCCTGTTCGGCTTCGCGCACGAACTCGCGCACCAGGCGTTGCTGCTTCTGGTTGATCAACGGGCCCATATCCAGGTCCAGTGCTGAGGGCCCGGTGCGCAGCTCGCAAAAGCGCTGGCTGAGCCTGGCCAGCACCGTTTCATACACGCTGCGCTCCACCAGCAAGCGGCTACCGGCAGAACAGGTCTGCCCGCAGTTCTGCACGATGGCATTGATCAGCACCGGCAAGGCTTCATCCAGGTCCGCATCGGCAAACACCAGTTGCGGTGATTTGCCGCCCAGTTCCAGGGTCACCGGGCAATGTCGCTCAGCGGCCGCTTTTGACACCGCAGTGCCGGTCACGCTGGAGCCGGTAAAGGAGATGTGATCGATACCCGGATGGCTGCACAATGCCGCGCCCGCTTCGTAGCCATAGCCGGTCACCACATTGATCGCGCCGGCCGGAAAACCCACTTCGGCGGCGATCTGTGCCAGGCGCAGCAACGACAGGCTGGCATCCTCGGCGGGCTTGATCACACAGGCATTGCCCGCCGCGAGGGAGGCGCCGACGCTGCGGCCGAAGATCTGCATCGGGTAGTTCCACGGGATGATATGCCCGGTCACCCCATGGGGTTCGCGCACGGTCAGCACTGTGTAGCCGTTCTGATAGGGCAGGGTTTCGCCGTGCAGCTTGTCGGCCGCGCCGGCGTAATACTCGAAATAACGGGCGAGGGCAGTGGCATCGGCCCGGGCGACTTTCAGCGCCTTGCCGGTGTCCCGCGCTTCGACCTGCGCCAGCTCTTCGTGATGTTCCAGTACGGCCACACCGAGTTTGGCCAGCAGGCGGCTGCGCTCCAGGGCCGACAATGTGCCCCATGGGCCATCGAAGCTCTCGCCCACGGCCTGGCGGGCGGCGCTGACGGCGGCATCGATATCGGCGGCGGTGCCACGGGCGATGCTGGAGTAGGTTTCGCCGCTGCTGGGGTCGATCACCGGGATGTCTTCCAGTGACACCGAGGCCTGCCATTGGTTGGCGATGTAGTGTGCATTGATCATGTTCAACTCCTGTTCCCGGCGACGCATTCGGCGATGGCCACGCCCACTTCAATCGTACTGGCGCTGCCGCCCATTTCCCGGGTGCGTGGCCCTTCGGCAAGTACTGTCTCGATGGCCGAGACAATCGCCGCTGCCGCCTGCTGGTAAAGCGGGTCGCCATTGCCCAGATGTTCGATCATCAACGCAGCCGACCAGATCTGCCCGATGGGGTTGGCCACGCCCAGCCCGGCAATGTCCGGTGCCGAACCATGCACCGGCTCGAACAGCGATGGGTAGCGCCGCTCGGGATTGAGGTTGGCCGACGGGGCAATACCGATGGTGCCGGTACAGGCTGGGCCGAGGTCGGAAAGGATGTCGCCAAACAGGTTGGAGGCCACCACCACGTCAAACCAGTCCGGGTGCTGCACGAAATGCGCACACAGAATATCGATGTGGAATTTAGCGGTCTTGACGTCCGGGTAGCGCTGGGCGATCAGGTTCACCCGCTCGTCCCAGAACGGCATGGTGATGGAGATACCGTTGGATTTGGTGGCGGCCACCAGGTTCTTGCGCGGGCGCTGCTGTGCCAGTTTGAAGGCATAGTCCACCACCCGGTCCACGCCTTCGCGGGAGAAGATCGACTCCTGCACGGCGATCTCGCGCGGCGTGCCTTCCCACATCCGCCCACCGACGCTGGAGTATTCGCCCTCGGTGTTTTCCCGCACCACGATGAAGTCGATATCCCCCGGCACACGGCCGGCGAGGGGGCAGGGTACGCCCGGCATCAGGCGTACCGGGCGGATGTTGACGTACTGGTCGAACTGGCGGCGGATCTTCAGCAGCGACTCCCACACCGCCGTGTGGTCGGCGATGATGTCCGGTGCGCCCACGGCACCGAAGAAGATCGCATCATGGCTGCCGATCTGCTCGGCCCAGTTGTCCGGCATCATGCTGCCGTGGGCCAGGTAGTGTTCGCTGCACCAGGCAAAGTGATCGAACTCAAAGGCAATGCCGAAACGCCGGCTGACGGCCTCCAGTACACGCAAGCCTTCGGGCACCACCTCGCGGCCGATACCGTCGCCGGGGATCACGGCAATACGATGGGGGGTGCTGGTCGTGGAATTGGACACGCCGTGTCTCCTGTTTTTGTTGTTGTCAGTGAGGCGGGGACATTCTTGGCACAGGTGCAGCGGTGGGGGAATTTCTGATTGTGGAAGTGGCCTTCGCAAAATTCGAAGGCCAGCGGTTATGCGCGATTACAGGCGCTGAGGTAGTCAAATAACGCCAGGCTTGTAGGCGAAGGCTGTTGCTGGCGCATGCACAGGTACATCTGGCGGTCGGCCCAGGGATCGTCGATTTCGATAAAGCGCAAGGCCATTTCCTTGCGAAAGATCTGCACCGCGCCCTGGGGCAGTACGCCAACCCCTTGGCCGGCGGCAATCAGCCGGCACACGGCTTCAAAGCTGCGTACCTGGACCCGCAGGCGCAGCGGCATGCCAATCGCCGCAGCGGCTTCGGTGATCAGCGCGGTGATGGCGGCGTTATCTTCCAGGCCGACAAAGTCGTAGCCCAACAAATCCTCAAAGCGCGCATGGCGCATCTTGAACGGATGATCATCGGGCACCAGCAGGCACAGGCGATCCTGGCAGTAAGGGACAAAGCGCAATTCCTCGCCGCCCGGCTGGGTGGTGACGATGCCTACATCAGCCACGCCATCGCGCACCGCCTGCAGGATTTCGCGGCTGCGCTCCTCGCGGATATCCAGGCGGATACCGGGGTGCAGGGCGTTCCACTGGGTCAATTGGCTGGGCAGTTGCTGGCTCATCGCCGAGCTGTTGGCGTACAGGCACGCCCGACCGGTGGCGCCCTTGGCATAGTCGGCGAGGTCGGCGTGCATCACGTCTACCGCGCGTAAAATCGACAACCCATGCTCGGCCAACACCTCGCCGGCCGCCGTTGGCGAGACACCGGTGGAGGTGCGGTGCAACAGGGCGACTTTGAAGTGCTGCTCCAGCAACGACAGGCGCCGACTGGCCGCTGACAGCGAGAGGTGAGACTGCTCGGCCGCGCGGGACAGATTGCCCAGCTTGACCGTCTTGAGGAACAGCTCGATGGAGGTAAGGTCGGGGGCCATGCCAGAGTCCTTGTGCGCGGTTGGTGAAAACTACGCAGTTGGGACCGGGCTGTCCAATAGCCTGCCAACTCAACATACTTTGTGAATGCTGTCGGTGTGCCCGGATTTTCGGCCTGATACAGACCCAAATGTGGGAGCTGCCTCGCAGGGCGAGACAGCTCCCACAGGAGATTAGCGCTGGATCCGGGATTTCAGTCTGTAAGGTGGGGCTCAGAACTCAATGCTTGCCGACAGCTTGGCCACCCGCGGATCGCCTTGGGTCAGGTAGCCGCCCATCGCCGATTCCCAGTATTTGGTATTGGCCACGTTGTCCACCGTGAGCCCGAGGCTGACATCGCGCTGGTCCACTTTGAAGGTGTAGCGTGCGCCCACATCAAAGCGGTTCCACGTCGGCAGGCTGAGTTTATTGGCGGCATCGACATATTGCCCGCCAGTGCGCAGCATGCGCCCGCTGAGGGTCACGCCTTGCAGGCCCGGCACATCCCAATCCACGCCGGCATTGAACTGGAAGGACGGCACACCAATCGCACGGTTACCGTCGTTGGCACCGTTCTGGGTGTTCGTGAGTTCGGTTTTCATGACCGTCACACCACCGAGCAGGCGCAGGCCGGCCAGCGGCTCGCCGAACACATTGAGTTCTACACCTTTGTTGATTTGCTCGCCTTCGCGCACGAAGCGCGCGGTGGTGGCGTCGATGATCTGGCTGTAGCCGGCGCCGGGCTGCTCGATGCGATACACACCCAGGGTGGCGCCGTAGGTACCCATGTCGACCTTGACCCCGGCCTCGATCTGCTTGGAGCGTGCAGGGGCATAGACCGAGCCACCGTTGGTCACCGTGCGAAGCCCCAGTTTTTCCGGTGCGGTCGGCCCCTTGGCCAACCCTTCAATCCGGTTGGCATACAGCGACACATGCTCCCAAGGCTTGAACACAATGCCGTACACCGGCGTGGTAATCGACTCATCGTAGTTGGCCGTACGGCTGCCGCTCATGTAGTTGTAACCCTGCACCACCATTTGCTGGCGGCGCAGGCCCAGCGTGACCAGCAGGCGATCATCGATAAATCCAAAGGTGTTGGACACCGCCGCGCTGCGCATAAAGCTCTTGGCGGTGATGGTCGGGTCGCTGAAGTCGGTGCCAGGGGTATTGCGTGGGCTGTTCAGGCGCGGTTCGGCACCGGTCACCGGGTTGTAGATATTGGTGCTGGTCCTGGCGCTGTCGAACACATAGGCGTTACGCGCCTCGGTCCAGATCCCGGCCAGGCCGAAGTTCAGGCGGTGGCTCACCGGCCCGGTCTGGAACTTGCCGTTCAAACCGGCCATGGCGCTGCTGTTGTCTTCTTCGTGGGCGATGGTCGAGGCGCTGCTTTGTGCATTGCCCAGGTTGTCGTTGATGGTCACCGAGGAGTACCGGCCCATCTCCCGAGTGTGCTTGGTCCCGCCTGCCGCGTAGGCGGTCCAGTTGTCATTCAGGTCATATTCGGCACGCAGCATGCCCAGGGTGTCTTCAATATTGGTCATGCTCCAGCGCGGGGCGTAGTTGGTCTCGGCCGAAGGCGCGTCGGGTACCTGGGTCACTGCCGAGCCGAGGAATACCGAGTTGCGCCCGCCATTGACGCGCTCCTTCTTATAGACGAAGTCTCCCGACAGGCGTAACGCATCGCCACGGTAATCCAGGCCTGCGGCAAACAGTTTGGAGCGTTGGTTCTCATTGTCGGTCGCGGTATCGCCTTCACGCTGGGACAGGTTCACCCGCGCGCCAAAACGATTGCCTTCGCCAAAGCGCTGGCCGATATCCAGATGCTGACCCATCCGGCCTTCGCTGCTGATGTCGGTGCTGAAGCGGCGCAACGGCACATCGTCGGCGCGTTTGGGTTGCAGGTTCACACCGCCGCCGATACCGGAGCCCGAAGGCGTTACGCCGTTGATAAAGGCGTTCGGGCCCTTGAACACTTCCACGCGCTCCAGGGCGTCGGTGGACATGATCTGTCGGGGCAGGATGCCGTACAGGCCGTTGAAGGAAATGTCATCGCCATTGAGTGGCAGGCCACGAATCACGAACAACTGTGACTGGTTGGCGTACCCCGAAGCCTGGCGCACGGAAGAGTCGTTGAGCAGTACATCGCCGACGGTCTCGGCCTGTTGGTCGCGAATCAGTTGTTCGGTGTAAGACGCCATGCTGAACGGCACGTCCATGATGTCCTGGTTGCCCAATACACCCAACTGCCCGCCGCGTGCCACCTGGCCACCGGCGTACACCGGCGGCAGGGCCCCGGGGATGATGGCCTCGGCGCTGATGCTGGTGGCGCCCAGTTCCAGGGCCTGGTCAGTCTGTGGCGGTTGTTGAGGGGCGCCATGGGCCGCGAAGCTCAGGGAGCTGCACAGGGCGAGCAGGGTCGGGCGAAACGGCACGGCGAGTCGTGTACAAGTGGGCATGGTCGATCCGGACGGCGAGCCGTCAATGTGAGGAAAGGGGGCAACAACGTTGCGCTTCCTTACTGCGCGAATACGACTCCGGTGCAAATGATAACAAATGCTAATTGGTGTTTTACAAGTTTATTTGCAATGTACAGTCTGTCTGAAGGTCAGAAATTTCTATGCAGGCCTTGTGGCGGATGCCGAGTAGAATCGCGCCCTGAAAGCGATTCCTGAGGTGTGGCAAGGTGGATTTACAGCAGGGTTTTGTCCTGACCCGGCATTGGCGCGACACCCCGGCGGGTACAGAGGTCAGCTTCTGGCTGGCGACCGACCAGGGGCCGCGGTATATCCGTCTACCCGTGCAGCCTTCGGTGATGTTTATTCCGGTGGCCCATCGCGAGCACGCGCAACGGGTGCTCAAGGGGGAGCGCGAGGTGAAACTGCGCCCGCTGCAACTGTGTGATTTTCACCATCGCCCGGTCCTGGGCCTCTACACCCGCCAGCATCGCCAGGCGATGGACCTGGAAAAACGCCTGCGCCAAGCCGGCGTGGATGTCTACGAAGGCGATGTGCGCCCGCCCGAGCGCTACATGATGGAACGCTTTATCACCGCGCCAGTGCTGTTTGGCGGCACACCGGGTGAGGGCGGGATGCTGCTGGACGCGCAGATGAAACCCGCGCCGGACTACCGCCCGGCGTTGAAACTGGTGTCCCTGGATATCGAAACCACCGCGCGCGGCGAGCTGTACTCCATCGCCCTGGAAGGCTGTGGTGAGCGCCAGGTGTACATGCTCGGCCCGGCGAACAAAACAGACGCAGTGGATTTCAAGCTCGAATACTGCGACAGCCGCGCCCAACTGCTGGAGCGCTTGAACCAGTGGCTGGCGCAACATGACCCCGACGCGATCATCGGCTGGAACCTGGTGCAGTTCGATCTGCGGGTCCTCCATGAGCATGCCAAGCGCCTTAACGTGCCATTGCTACTCGGCCGTGGCGGCGAGGCCATGGCCTGGCGCGAACACGGCAGCCGTAACCATTACTTCGCCGCCGCCGCCGGACGGCTGATCATCGATGGCATCGAAGCCCTGCGTTCGGCGACCTGGACGTTTGAGTCATTCAGCCTGGAAAACGTCGCCCAGACCCTGCTTGGCGACGGCAAGTCGATTTCCACGCCCTACCAGCGCATGGACGAGATCAACCGCATGTTCGCCGAGGACAAGCCCGCGCTGGCACGCTACAACCTCAAGGACTGCGAGCTGGTGACGCGGATTTTCGAAAAGACCGAGCTGCTCAAGTTCCTGCTGGAGCGGGCCAGCGTCACCGGCCTGCCGGCGGACCGCAACGGTGGTTCGGTGGCGGCGTTCACTCATTTGTACATGCCGCTGATGCATCGCCAGGGCTTTGTCGCCCCCAATCTGGGGGACAAGCCACCCCAGGCCAGCCCCGGTGGTTTTGTCATGGATTCGCGGCCCGGCCTGTACGAGTCGGTGCTGGTGCTGGACTACAAAAGTCTCTACCCGTCGATTATCCGCAGCTTCCTGATCGACCCCGTGGGCCTCATCGAAGGCCTGCGCCATCCCGACGACAGCGAGTCGGTGGAAGGCTTTCGCGGCGCCCGTTTTTCCCGCACCCGGCATTGTCTGCCGGCGATTGTGGCGCGGGTGTCCGAGGGCCGCGAGGTAGCCAAGCGCGAGCACAACGCGCCGTTGTCCCAGGCCCTGAAGATCATCATGAATGCGTTCTATGGCGTACTGGGCTCCAGCGGTTGCCGGTTCTTCGATACGCGGCTGGCCTCGTCCATCACGATGCGCGGTCACCAGATCATGCGCCAGACCCGCGAACTGGTCGAAGCCCAGGGTTATGAAGTGATCTATGGCGATACCGATTCCACCTTCGTCTGGCTCGGCAGTGCCCATTCCCAGGAAGATGCCACGCGCATCGGCCAGGGCCTGGTGCAGCACGTCAATCAATGGTGGCGTGAACGCCTGCACAGCGAGTTCGGCCTGCACAGTGCCCTGGAGCTGCAATACGAAACCCACTTCAGTCGCTTTCTGATGCCGACCATTCGTGGGGCGGAGGAGGGCAGCAAGAAGCGCTATGCCGGCCTGGTGACCCGTGCCGATGGCAGTGAAGAAATGATCTACAAAGGCCTGGAAACCGTGCGCAGCGACTGGTCGCCCCTGGCCCGCCAGTTCCAGCAGGAGCTGTACCAGCGGATCTTCCACCGCCAGCCCCATCAGGACTATGTGCGTGACTACGTGCGCCGCACCCTCAGCGGCGAACTCGACGAGCTGCTGATCTACCGCAAGCGCCTGCGCCGGCAACTGGGCGATTACGAGCGCAATGTCCCGCCCCATGTGCGTGCGGCGCGCCTGGCGGATGAATTCAACGACCGTGAGGGCCGCCCACGGCAATACCAGAACGGTGGCTGGATTCGCTACGTGATCACCGTCAACGGCCCCGAGCCCCTGGAAGTGCGCCAGGCGCCGATCGACTACGACCACTACGTCACCCGGCAATTGCAGCCGGTGGCCGACGCGATCCTGCCGTTTGTCGATGACGATTTCAGCACCTTGGTCGGTGGCCAGATGGGCTTGTTTTAACGCCGGGAACACGCTTCACTCTGGACGCTGACACGTCTTGGAGGTATGCCCGATGTACACGCTCTATGGCACGCAAAGTTCTGGCTCATGCATCGTCGAAATTGCCCTGCAACGTTGTGGCGTGCCGTGGCGGCAAGTCGATGCCAGCCCCTGGGGCGATGCTGCGGGAATGGAGGCCCTCGGGCAGATCAACCCGTTGCGGCAAATCCCCACCCTGCAACTGCCTGACGGTAGCGTGCTGACGGAAAGCGCGGCGATCCTGATCCATCTGGGCCTCGAGTACCCGGCCAGCGGACTGCTATCTGGTAACCGCGCCCAGATCATGCGCGGCCTGGTGTACATCGCCGCCAACTGCTATTCGGCAATCACCATCATCGACTACCCGCAACGTTTCCTCGACAACACCGATGAGACGGTGCAGGCGCAATTGATCGCGGGCACGCAACAGCATCTACACCAGGCCTGGCAGATATTTGCCGAGCAATTTGCCGGGCAACTGTTTACCCCGCAGGGGTTGCCCAATGCCCTGGGCATCATGGCGGCGGCCGTGTCCCGCTGGGAGGGCGTGCGGGACGTCCTGCAGCATTCCCACCCCGCGTGCGCCCAGGCCCTGGCGCAGGTGGATGGCGATCCACTGGTGGCTCCGGTGTTTGCCGGCACTGGCCGGATTGGCCGGGGCAATGAGCCTTGGCAATCAGAAGAAACAATGAGCCCAGATGGGCCTCAAACCCTTGCGTCGTGGGCGTCCTAGCCTACTCTTTCTGATAGTCGCGTAGGAATCATCCTTGAAATTGACTGTCGCAGACATGAAACTCAAAAACTCTGCATGGAATTGGAAGGAGGTACGCATGCTCGTCCGGTCGCTGACCCTGGCTACCTTGATGGTGTTTACGGGGCCGTTGTTGGCTGCGGATAACCGGGGCCCGCTGGAACAGGATCAAGGCAAATTTCGCCCACTGATCGTGATAGCACCCAGCTCCATCGACCCGACTCAGGTCGACCTCAAGAAAGCCCTTGAACAGCCTGAGAACAAACAGAAGTTCACCGAGCGCAACATGGTGCTCTACACCGTGAACTACACGAGCATCGGCACCGTCGGCCAGCGTGATGGCAAAGACCTTGGCGCCCAAGACACCAACGCGCTGATCCGTGCCCTCAAGCTTGGCGCCAGCGCCGGTACCAAAGTGATCCTGGTGGGCAAGGACGGCGAGAAGAAAGTCGAAAAGACCGTACCCCCCGATACCCTGGACCTCGCAGAGTTTTTTGCCGCAGTCGACAAAATGCCAATGGCCGAAAAAGAAGCCGCCGCCCCCGCCGAACCAGAACCCGTCGCACCAACTGCGGGCAAGCCAGGCGCCAAAGCCAAGCCTGGCAAGCACGCGCCACAACCCCTGGAAGACTGACGCTCCAGGAGCCGGCTTGGTGGTGTGGCACAAAATCTGTGCCTGGCGCAGATCCCTTGTGGGAGCGGGCTTGCTCGCGAAAGCGGTGGTTCAGCCGACATATTCGTTGACTGATACGCCGCTTTCGCGAGCAAGCCCGCTCCCACAGGCAGCAGCTCCGCGCGCTTCCTTTTGCTGTGCGCAGCTCACGCCTTCCACGGTTTAAGCCACAGCCCCAACCCTACCAGTACCCCGGCGCCCGCCAGGGTACTCAAGCCCAACTGCCAACCATCGTTGTGCAACGGGTGCAGGACCAGCGCGGCGATTCCCAGCAACACCACACTCAACCCCCACTGCAACGGCCAGCCCAGTTGCCCGAGTAGCTGTTGGCGTTGCATCAGCAGCAGGTTGGTGACGATCACTCCACCCAGGGCCGCCAGGGCAATCCCTGGCAGGCCGAAGAAGTACGGCAGCATGACCAGCAAGCCGGCATTGACCAGGCTGCCCAGCAGTTCGCACTTGAGCGGCAGGCGCGTGTCGCCGTTGGCGTAGGCATAGCGCGCGAGCATGGCGTTCCAGGCGCCGAACACCAGCGGCGTGGCGAACCAGGCGAGCAGGGCCGGCAAGGGCCCGTCGGCGCTTTGCGCCGGCATCAGCAGGTGAATCAGCACGGGGCTCGCGCCAATCAGGCCGAGAGCGGCCGGCAGGCTCAGCAGGGTGGCGGCGTCCAGGCCACGGCGCAGCAAGGCCAGGCGTTGTTGGCCCTGTTCGCCGCTCATCAGCCCCAGCAACACCTGGTTGAGGCTCATCAGCGCGATCAACGGCAGGTTGATCAGTTTGCGCGCCAGGTTGACCCAGGTCACCGCGCCTTCGCCCAGGTAACTGGCGATCAGTCGCTCGAGCAAGGCCAGGCCCTGGCTGGCGAGATTGCTCGCCAACAGCGGACCGATGCGCCCCAGCAATTCGCGGCCGGCCAGGGCATCGCCCTTGACCTGCCAGGGACGCCAGCCGAACGACCAGACCGGTGCCAGCAGCGGTAGACACATGAGCACGCTACCGGCAAAAAAACACATCGCCAGTTCCGCGCTGTCACTGGCCGGGCCACGGATAAACAGGTACAGCACCGGCGGCAGGTTGAACAGTAACGAGCCCAGCCCCGGCAGCACAAAGCGCTGGCGCGCCTGCAATGGAATACTGAACAGGCCATGCATCACCAGCCCGGGCGCGCAGGCGGCGAGCCAGCGCAGGTTGGCGGCGGCCTGGTCGTGGGC
>NZ_JAHIDY010000065.1:0-19526 GCF_018732265.1 Pseudomonas sp. TAE6080 | reverse complement strand
GCGCAGGCGCCCTTCCAGCTCGGCGCGGTGGGCCAGGGGCTGGCTTTGCGGCGACGCCCAGGCGCCGACCTGGCTGGCCAGCGGCCGCGAGTGGAAATAGTCGTCGGACAGCTGCGGCGCCAGGCGCACCACCGTGCCTTCGATGCGCACCTGGCGTTCCAGGCCCGGCCAGAAAAAGGTCATGGCGGCGCTGGGGTTGCTCGCCAGCTCCTGACCCTTGGCGCTCTGGTAGTGGCCGAAAAAGGTGAAGCCCTCGGCACCAAAGCCTTTGAGCAGAAGGATCCGACAATGGGCACGGCCCTGGGCATCGACCGTGGCCAGGGCCATGCTGTTGGCCTCCACCGGCGCCACTTCGGTCTTGCGCGCCTGCTCCAGCCACTGGCCGAACAACACGAGGGGATCGTCCTGTACCAGGTCATCCCGCAAACCGTACAGGGTGTAGTTGCGGCGCATCTGCGCCAGGGAAAGGGGCATGGGGCGAACCTCCGGTCAGTTCGCCACAGTCTGATCAGCCGACGCACCCGGCACCTTGACCGCGATCAACTGCGCGCCGCGGCATGGCGTCGCAGCGTTGCTACTTGAGGCCCAGGCGCCGCGCCAATTTGTGCAGGTTGCTGGAGTCCAGGCCGAGCATTCGCGCAGCGCTCGCCCAGTTATCGCCCGACAAGCTCAACGCCTGGCGCACCTTCTGGCGCTGGCAATCGTCCACTGCGTCGCTCAGGGTCTGGAATACCTGACTCGGGGCCTCAATCACAGGGGCTGGCGCCAAGGTGGCGCTGTCCAGATCCAGCAGTTCGGCTTCCAGGGTCATGATCTGGTTGCGATTGTCGCCCCGGCTCAACTGCTTCAGCGCCGCACGGCTGATCACGTGCTCCAGCTCGCGCACATTGCCCGGCCAGCCATAACCGAGCAGCGTCTGCTCGGCCGCCGGTGACAGGCGCAAACCACGCAGGCCGAGTCGGGCGCGGTTGAGCTCAAGGAAATGCCCGGCCAGCAGCAACACATCGTGGCCACGCTCACGCAGCGCCGGGATCGGCACCGGGTACACCGACAGCCGGTGGTACAGGTCGGCGCGAAACAACCCTTCGCGAATGCTCTCGGGCAGGTGTCGGTTGGTCGCGGCGATGATCCGCACATCTACATGCAACGGCTTGTCGGCGCCCAGGCGCTGGATCTCACCATTTTGCAAGGTGCGCAATAGCTTGGCCTGCACACTCAACGGCAGCTCGCCCACTTCATCGAGGAACAAAGTGCCGCCGTTGGCTGCATCAAAACGCCCGGCACGGTCACTGGTGGCGCCGGAAAACGCGCCTTTGACATGCCCGAACAACTCGCTCTCGGCCAGGGACTCCGGCAGCGCCGCGCAGTTGACCTGGATCAGCGGCTTTTTACTGCGCCGCGACAGGCGATGCAGGCGCCGGGCGAACAGCTCCTTGCCGACCCCGGTTTCGCCAAGCAGCAGCACGGGCAGGTCCGAGTCGGCGAGCACATCCAGCTCGTTGAGCAACTGATGCAACACCGGGCTCTGGCCGAGGATTTCACCGTCTTCGACGCTGGGCGAACCCGCCACCGGTTCGCTGCGCGACAGGCGCAGGCTGCGGTTTTCCTGCTCCAGGCGCGTGACGCGCACCGCCGCCTCGATTTGCAGGGTGCAGCGCTTGAGTTGCTCGCGCGCGTTGGCATCAAAGGTTCCGGCATGCAGCGCATCCAGGGTAATCGCGCCCCAGGGCCGGCCTTCGACGAACAGGCTCACGCCCATGCAGTCATGCACGGGCAGCGGTTCGCCGACCTGGCTGTCTAGAAGCCCGTCGTACGGGTCCGGCAGGCGACTGTCGGGTTCGAACCAGGTCGGCTCGCGGGAGGCCATGATCGCTGCCAGGCGCGGGTGTTGGGCAATCACAAAGCGCCGGCCAAGGGCCTCATGCACCAGGCCCACGGTGGCCACGGGGCGTAGGCTGTCGTCGCCATCCAGGCGCAGCAGGCCGACGGCACCGCTATGAAAATATTCGCGCAGGGTCTGCACCAGGCGTTGCAGGCGCACCGCGTTGGGCAATTCGACAATCAGGTCGGCCGACAGACTTTCACGCAGCATGGTCATTACTACCCTTGTATGGTCGGTTCTACCGTGCAGCATCAGGGTGATCCTGACCACTACAAAAAATTAATCTAGGCTTTTCAATAAGTTGACGATGGCACACCGCATGCAATCACCGCTTCATCTGTTCACTTGATGAGGAAACCCCATGAACGCCATCGCCCCGGACACCTTGCCCCAGGCGCAACTGATCGAACATTTGCTGGAGCGCTACCACGCCCGCCACCGCGAACAACTGCCGGAACTGATTCGCCTGGCCAGCCGGGTCGAGCAGGTCCACGGTCACCACCTGGCCTGCCCCAACGGCCTGGCCGACTTGCTGCGCGATATCGAGCAAGAGCTGGAAGGCCATATGCTCAAGGAGGAACAGGTGTTGTTCCCGATGCTGCAAATGGGCCTGGGGCCCCAAGCTGCGCCGCCGATCCAGGTCATGCGTTTTGAACATGAGCAACATGGCCAGGCCCTGGAGCAGTTGCAGGCGCTGACCAACCGTATCCAGCCGCCCAGCGATGCGTGCAATACCTGGCGTACGCTGTATCACGGGTTGGAAGTGTTTCATCGGGATTTGCTGGAGCATATTCATCTGGAAAACGATGTGTTGTTTGTCCGTGCGCTAAAGGCCTGACCGACCTGTAGGAGCGAGCTTGCTCGCGAAGAACATCAACGAAAACGCGGGCTGCCTGGGTAAACGAGTTGTCCGTGAGTTCTTCGCGAGCAAGCTCGCTCCTACAGGATGGGATCAAGGTGTCTTAGCGCAGCATTAGCTTGGCGAGGATCACGATCAGGACCATGTGCCCAAGGATGCTGCGGCGGATCCATACCGCCCGCAGCGGGCTCAGGCGCTTTTGCGTCAGCCAGTACGCGAGCAGCAGGTAATGCCCGATGATGCTCAGCGCAAACACAATCTTCAGGCTCAACAGGGCGGAAAAATGACTGGCCCATGGCGCGCCCAGCACGCCGCGGTAATGCCAGGCCAGGCCGATCCCCGCGCCGTACAACAACACCACCACGCCATGCAGCACCTGGCGCGAACGCCGGGCAATGGCCTGCTCGCAGGTGAACTGTGCCGACCAGGCCAACGCTTCACGGGCGCGGTGCCAAATGAAAACCTCAAAGAACAGCGTGCCGATAAAGGCGATAGCCGCCAGCAGATGCACAATCAGTAACCACGAATAGAGCATTCCCAATCTCCTAGCCCGGATGGCCGTCAACCCGCGCGCGCCATAGCATCGGTGCATAGCGCCATAGATACACAGCCAGGCCCAGGGTCCAGCACAGCCCCGCCAGCCACAGCGCGGCATACGGCCAGACCAGTACCAGCAACACCCGGCTCAGGCAAGCCAGGTTCAACAGAATGAAGGCCAGGGTCATGCCCTTGGGCGGCGCCAGCGGTCGGCCGGTATGGCCAAGACTAACCCGCGCAATCATCGCCAGGATCAACCCGCCCATCGCCCCAACTGTCAGCGCATGCACCGCCAGACTCGGGTTCAGCGCCACGCCGAAATGCCACAGCGCCATGCCCAGGCAAGCCACGGCCAGCCAGGCATAGGCCAGGTGCAGCGACCACAACAGCGGCACGCGCCACAGACCACGGTCGTGCCAGCGCACCAGGCGCAGCAGATGACCGAGCCCCAGCAAGCCGAACAACAGGCCTACCCACAGGCTAGCGGTCAACGCCAGGCCGCTGGCGTATAGCAGCGCCACCGCTGCCGAGCCGCCCAATAACAAGTGATCCAGCCACGGCCAGGGTTTCACGGCTTCCGTGCGCCCCAATCCACGCTGGGTGAAAAACGGAATCACCCGACCGCCGATCAAGCCCATCATCGCCGCCACCAGCCACAGCCCGGTCAACACCGCCTGGCGCTGCCAGCCTTCGTCACCGCGCAGCAAGCCATACAGGGACAGGCCATCGGCCAGGGTCAACAGCAGCAGCACCAGCACAATCGGGTAGTTGCGCTGTTGCCGCACTTTCCACAAGGTCCAGCCCATCAACCCGGCGACGGCCAGGGGAAAGGTCAGTTCCAGTACGGCCAACAGCGGCCACGGCAGGTTGAACAGCCAGGCCAGGCGTGCGGCCAGCCACACCCCGGCCAACATCGCCAGCGGCGTACCGCTGATGCCAGGGCGACCGGTCCAGGTCTGCACCGCCGTCAGCAGGAACCCGCCGATGATTGCCAAGGCAAAACCGAATAGCAGCTCATGGCGATGCCACGCCAGCCAGCCACCCGCCGGCTGCCAGCCCGCGTCGCCGGCCAGGGCCAGCAGCCACAAAGGAATCGCCAGCAGCGCCAACAGGCAGCCACCGAGAAAAAATGGCCGGAAAGCCAGGCGAAACAACGGGGTTATCGACATGGCCTTGCGTCGATCCAGCACTTGCATACCACCACTCCTCAAGTCATTGCCGGCCCGATCATCCGGGATTGCCCGCACCGGGCCCTTGTCGCAGATCAAGCAGGGGCCAGTGGCGGCGCAATATCCTGGGGGCCGTCGCAGGATGGGCGTTGCAAGGGCCGGGCCGGGTCCTCAGGCCCACCGCAATCATGGGTGGGAGCTGGCTTGCCTGCGATGGCATCGCTGCGGTTTAACTGGAGGACCGAGGTGCCTGCATCGCAGGCAAGCCAGCTCCTACATGGGATTGGCGTTGTTGATGAGGGTTTAAATAACCCCAAAAGGGTTAAAAACACCCTTAATGACAGGGTCATTTTAACCCTTTAGGGGCTACAGCTCTTATTTTACGTGACCCGTGCCTTGGCCCAGCTCTTGCTCTACCCGGTTATCCCGTCATTACCCTGCCCCACGGAGTCCCCATGAAAAAAGTCATCCAGCCCCTGGCCTGGTTCGTGATCCTCGGTTCGATGATGGCGGCGGCCAGTGGCCTGTCGTTGTGGCTTGTATGATCACCGACGCGCCGAGGGTCCTGCACCGCGTGCATCATCAGATCCTGCGCAGCCATCACCTGTTTGAACCGCTTAACGAAGAGCAGATGGATGAGTTGATGGCCAGCAGTCAATTGCTGAGTGTCGACAAGGGCGAACCATTGTTCCGCCAGGGCGAGCCGGCCGAGGGGTTTTACTTCGTGATTGCCGGCGCGGTGAAGATCTACCGCCTGACCCCGGACGGCCAGGAAAAAGTCTTTGAGGTGATTGGCGAGCGACAGACCTTCGCCGAGGCGATGATGCTGATGGACACCCCCAACTACGTGGCCTGCGCCGAAGCGGTGTGCCCGACGCAGTTGTATCGCCTGTCCAACGCCACCTATATGCGCCTGCTCCACAGCAACAGCCGCCTGACCTTCGCCCTGCTAGGCAAGTTGTGTGTGCGCCTGCACCAGCGGGTCAACGAGATCGAGACCCTGTCCCTGAAAAACGCCACCCACCGAGTGGTGCGCTACCTGCTGACGCAACTGGTGCGCCTGCACAGTGTCGACAGTTCGTTCGAACTGCCCATGGCCAAGCAGTTGATCGCCGGGCACCTGTCGATCCAGCCGGAGACGTTCTCGCGGATCATTCGCCGGCTGATCGATGAAAAGATCATCACCCAGGACGGTCGCCAGATCGCCATTCTTGATCGCCTGCGCCTGGAGCAATTCGAATGAGTGCAGCGTGTGTGTGCCTGTATTGCCAACATGCCAACCCGCCGACACAGCCGGCCTGCGAACGCTGCGCCATGCCCCTGCCCGCGTCCACCGCCAGCCTTGAGGCCCGCCGACTCAAACATTTTCAATGGTTCTGCCTGGGGCTGGCCGTGTTCTGCATCACGATGTTCTTCTGGCTGCCCCGCAACTTCTACTGATCTTCGGTCAACTGCCGGTACAACTGCGGCAAGCGCAACGGCAGTTGCTCCGGCTGGCGGATCAGGGTGTAGCCATGGGCACCGAACATGTACGGCAGGTAATCCCCGGCCTGTTTGTCGATAGTGATGCAGAACGGCACCAGGCCCTGGCGCCGCGCTTCCATCACCGCCTGGCGGGTGTCCTCCACGCCATAGCGCCCCTCATACAAGTCCAGATCGTTGGGCTTGCCGTCGGTCACAATCAACAGCAGTTTGCGCCGCTGCTTACAAACGCCAAGGGTCTGGGTGGCGTGGCGGATGGCCGCGCCCATGCGCGTGTAGTAACCCGGCTTGAGGCCCTGGATGCAGCCACGGATGTGGTCATCATAGGGCTGCTGGAATGACTTGAGCTGTTGCAGGCGCACCTGCTGGCGGCGCAGGGAAGAGAAACCATACAGGGCAAACGCATCGCCCAGGCCCGCCAGGCTCTCGCCAAACAGCAGCAGGCTGTCGCGGATCACGTCGATGACCTTTTGCGTATCGTTCAAATGGGCGTCGGTGGACATCGACAGGTCGGCCAGCAGCAAACAGGCCAAGTCACGCCGGGTGCGGCGCTGCTCCTTGAACAGACCGCGCTCGGCGCATGCGCCGTGCTGGCGCTCGACATGAAAATCCAGCCACGCCTGCAGGTCCAGCTCCGCGCCCTGGGGCTGTTGGCGCAACCATTGACGGTCGGTGCGCAGTTGCTGGAACTGGCGGCGCAAGCGCGCGGCCTGGGGCTGCAGGCGCGCCGGCAGCGGCTGGGGCCTGCTGTCGCGGGGTTGCATCAGTTGCAGGTTGACGAAGTTGGCTTGCAGGCGCTGCTGGCGGTAGTCCCACTCCGCCAGCTTGATGCCGTCGCCCAGGGGAATGTCGTCGACGTCGGCCGGCGGCAGATCCAGGTGCAGCTTCAACCCGCCACTCTTGCGCACGCGCTGGCGTGACAGGCTCAACTGGTCGAGGTCTTCGGCGACTCGGGCGGCATCTTCGTCCTCGGAGTCATCGGCCCAGCGATCGAGGTCGACGTGTTCGGTCCAACTGAACAGGTTTTCCAGGCGCACCACCAGCAGGCCGCCGTCGCGGCTGTTGTCATCGACCCGGTTGGCTTGTTTGGGCGCGCCCTGTTGTTCGCCGGGGCGGGTCGCCAGGTCATCGCCCTCCTCATCCAGATCGCCGGCCTGCGGGCTGTGCAGGTGCAAAGGTGGATACAACCACAGCGGCAGCGGCCAGGCGGCGCGCTCGCTACGGGGTAACTGGCGGATGCTGCCGGGTTCGCGCAGGGCCTTGCGCAAGGCCTTTTCCACGGCAGCTTCAGATGGGTTTAGGCTGGCGGGATCCGGGCGCAATTGCAGGTGGGCGTCCACCAGGCGCTGATAGCTGGGGAGCATGGCCGGGTAACGCTGCAACAGCAGCCAGGTCCAACGTTGGTTGTCGCGGGCCCAGTGGGTCATCGGCCCGGCGTGTGCGGCCAGGAGCGCCAGCCAGCGGTACAGTTCCAGGTTCAGGGCCACCGAAGGAAACACCGCCAGGCTTGCCGGCAGGCGCAGGCGATGGCCATCGCATGAGGCCAGGGGGGCTTGCCGGCAGGTGCCGGCGATGCGCATCAACAGGTTGCGCCGCAGCAGCAGGTCGCGCTCGCTGGCGGCCTCCAGGGCAATCCCGTGGGCGCCGCCCAGGGCGCGGAACAGCAGGGCCAGGCTGCGCTGACGGTCGACCAGGTCGACCCGCGCCTCGGGGAAGTCGGCACTGGCGCGGCGGGTGATAAAGCGGTGCCAGACACTGCCAACCCACTCTTCCAACTCAAGGGTAAAGGCCATGTGAAGTGCTCCAGACGTAAAACGGCCCGCATTACCTGCCGGGCCGCCCTCTTGGGGATTAACGTTGACCGCTCAAGCAGTCACGGGGGCGGCAGAGTCCAAGCCCTTGCCGCGCTGCCGGAAGCTCCACAGGTAGCAGAGCAGGCCCAGCAGGAACACCACGCCACTGGCCAGTCGGGCCCAGAACAGCAGGCTCAGGTGGTCCATGGTGGCCATGAACGGCAGTGCCACACCGTCTACCTGCCAGCGTTGCAACCAGACTTGCACGGCACCGGCCGCCGTCAGGAACAGCGTGATCATCACCATCGACAGAACCATCATCCAGAAGCCCCAGATCTCCAAGGTCTGCGAGCGTGCGTCCGGCGCTTCACCGATACCGCGCAAACGCGGCATGGCGTAGCTGATCAGGGTCATCACGATCATCGCGTAGGCGCCGAAGAACGCCAGGTGGCCGTGGGCGGCGGTCAGTTGCGTACCGTGGGTGTAGAAGTTGACCGGTGCCAGGGTGTGCAGGAAGCCCCAGACCCCGGCGCCGAAAAACGCAGTGACCGTGGTGCCCTTGGCCCACAACGTGGCCGCCCGGTTCGGGTGCTGGCGCCGGCGCTGTTTGACCATGGTGAAGGCAAACATCACCATCGCCAGGAACGGCAGCGGCTCCAGGGCCGAGAAGATCGAACCGACCCACAACCACACCTCGGGCGCGCCGATCCAGAAGAAGTGGTGACCAGTGCCGATGATCCCGGTGATCAGGGCCATGGCAATGATCACGTACAGCCATTTCTCCACCACTTCACGATCGACGCCGGTGACTTTGATCAGTACGAAGGCCAGCATCGAGCCCATGATCAGCTCCCACACGCCTTCGACCCAAAGATGCACCACCCACCACCAGTAGAACTTGTCCCGTGCCAGGTTGCCGGGGTTGTAGAACGAGAACAGGAAGAACACCGCCAGGCCGATCAGCCCGGTCATCATCACCATGCTCACCGTGGTCTTGCGACCTTTGAGCAGGGTCATGCCGATGTTGTACAAAAAGCCCAGGCACACGACCACGATCCCCATCTTGGTGATGGTCGGCTGTTCCAGGAACTCACGGCCCATGGTCGGCAGCAGTTCGTTGTGGGTCAGCTTGGCCAGGGCCGCATAGGGCACCAGCAAGTAACCGAGGATCGTCAACACCCCGGCGGCGGCAAACACCCAGAACAGCAGGATTGCCAGTTTGGGGCTGTGCAACTCGCGGTCAGCTTCCTCAGGCACCAGGTAGTAGGCGGCGCCCATGAAGCCAAACAGCAGCCAGACGATCAACAGGTTGGTGTGGACCATGCGGGCCACGTTGAAGGGGATCAACGGGAACAGAAAGTCGCCGACCACGTATTGCAGGCCCATGATCAAACCGAACAGCACCTGGCCCAGGAACAGGATCAGGGCGAACACAAAGTAGGGTTTGGCCACGGCCTGGGATTGGAATTTCAGATATGGATTGACGGTACGCATCCCTCAGCCCTCCTTGTTTGGCGGCCAGCCGTTGGTGTTGATCTTCGAGCTCCATTTGAGGAACTCGGCCATATCGTCCACCTCCTGGTCGCTGAGGTTGAATTGCGGCATCGCGCGCCGGCCGGGAACGCCCAACGGTTGCATCTTCATCCAGGCGTGCAGGAATGGCTTGAACGCTTCCTCGCCGCCACGGCGGTTGAACACATTGCCCAGTTCCGGCGCAAAGTACGCGCCCTCGCCCAGCAGGGTGTGGCAACCGACACAGTTGTTGCGCTCCCAGACACCCTTGCCGCGCACTACCGATTCGGTGAGTAGTTCCTGGTTAGTGCGAGAGGGAAAGGTTTGTTCGGTGTGGTAGGTCAGGGCCAGGAATATCAGGAAGAAGAACACGCTCCCTCCGAAGTAGATATTCCTGGCCATGCCCTTGGTGAAGGTCTCTGACATGGTCGCTTCCTCATTGCTTGGCGGGGACCATGATAGAAAGCCGGGGGGTGAAACCTGCTTGATGGCGATCAAGAAATGCCGATGGTTTTGGTCGGGTATTGGGCGTGGATGGTGCTAGTCGGGTTGGGTACCTATCAGCCCGCCCCAACTTTCAGGCGCTGGATCTGTGGCGTCCCCGTGGATGAGCCCGTCTTGCGAGGATCAATGACGCTCATCATGACGCCATCGCTCGTGATAAAGATTGGCCGTGACTTACCTTGGTCTTTCGGATCATTTGAAAAAGCCCCTTTAAACTCGACAGATCGTCGTTGCTCGGGAGAGCCGCCATTCAAGGTAACCTTCAGATCCCCAGAGGATGTCACCTGCCAGTCCGAGATTTCAGCGTCGGTGTAGTCCAATTGAACGGTGCTGCTCTCAGGGTCTTCAATGTGAACACTGCCTGAACCCTTATGGATGATGTAAGTATTGTTACCGTCTTCACCGATCACCTTGGCACTACCATTAATAACGACGATATCAGCGCCTTTGCCTGTACGGGCGATATCCTCGCTGCCATTGAGGGTCAACAAGTTATTCTGATCATCGCCTTGAACATAACTTTCGCCGTTCTTCACAGTCGTCACATTGGCAAAATTCTGCACACTGGCAATTTTTTTCACACCCTCCGCGTTGGATTTTTCAGTTTTTACCGAGACGACATTATTTTTTAAATCAATAACATACCCGACGTAGCTGACACTCTCTTGCTTGCCAACTTCATCACCAGGAGAACTTAATGATCCAGAAAAAACCAGAGTATTACGCCCCTCTCCACCATCCAGAGTTATTTGTTTCGGGCTGAAGTCTTTGCTTCCTGTTTTTTCGACCTGACTTGCCCGCTCCAATGTCTCGCGCGCATCGGCATTCATGACCACCGTATCATCACTGCGCCCCCCACTCACAACCTTCTTGCCTGCTCCCAACAAGAAGACGTTGGGCTTGTTTTCAACCCCTCTTACATAATCATCCCCCCCCCCAAGGTCCCACAACGTAGCTTTTCCATCACCCAACTCGCCTTCAACCTGTTTGACCGGCTTGCCGTTGAATGATGAATAACTTTCATCTATACCCACACGATCATTTCCGTCGCGGACAGTCACAGACGGGACCTGGCCGGATACTGGAATCAAATTCAGCAACCATGTGAGCGGCGAAAACCAGACACTCGGAGTCAGTGGAACTTTCCCGTCCACTTGCTTGACCTCAACCGTCGACGAACCATAGACCACACGCTCGAAACTTGTCTTTCCTTCACCGCTCAGGAACGCTTTATAGCGAGCTTGCTGCTGCTCATCATTTTCGTTCGCATATTTCTTCTCAAGGTAAGGCTTAAGTACATCAAATCCAGGCCCCATACCCAGGAATGCCCTCACGCCGGTGATGACCTTTTGTCCGCCAGTCAGGGGTGTAGCCTTATCAATGTCTTCCACGGTACGTACGGAGTTGTAAATCATTTGGCTCATCATGAGTGACGCTGCCACGGCCAAGCCTATCGGCCCAGCCGAGGCCGACCCCATCATAAATGCTGCGCCCAGCGTAACCGAGGTGGCGCCGTTGGCCACAGAGAAGGCACCGTTGACATAGTGATCCTGGGCTTCAGTACCGCTGCTTTTACTGGCCTTTTTAAAGGAGTCGACAGCACTGTAAATATCAAAGGGCACACTGATCGCCACACCCGCCCCCGTGCCGACTTTGCCAATCAGTTGTCCAACACTCGTCGCTTTAAACCCCATGATGGACGGTGCAGCGCGTTGAATTACATGCTGTCCCAACTTGTTCAGCGACGCCCCAATCGCGTCGCCCGCATACTGGGAAGCGACTGCGCCTAAACTGATACTGCCTTGAGCAACGTCTCCCTTCTGAAAAGACTCAATTGCACTGCGCAACCCCTGAAATGTACTAAACGCCTGGAAACCCAACCCTGCAGCGCGAGTTTTCCCAAACTTGTCTACACCACCGGCATCAAAGAAATTCTCTGGCATCGGCTGCTTGGTACGGACCAACTCCTGAATCTGGGCTTGGACCTTGTGCAGTTGCTGCATCTGTTTATCAATAATGTCAGCACCTTTGTGAACTTCGGTACTAGGCATCAGCGGGCCAGCGGTAGGGTCACGATGGCTCGCAATTTCAAAGAGCACGTGTGTTGCTTTCAGGCTGACCAGGGGGTCACTGGAGTTGGTTGCGGCCTTGAAACGCGCAAAATCAATCTTCATAGTGCTGGCCAGCTGTTTGCCATCCGGGTCCCCGGCTGGCTGGCTTTCTATAGGCTTGCCATTGATGTGGGCGCCCAATTTGTAAAGTTCCACACGACTGATATCCAACTCGCCGATGCGTATCGGCGGTCGGCTATCATCGAGCGCCTGGAGGCGCTTCACTTCCTCAACATTGATCAGCTCGGAGGGTGAGCCGACCGTGTGTTGAATCGCCCCAGTAACAGGTGCAGCCGGTTTACTTTCGGCAAGCTGTTGACGGTCTTGCCGCATTTTTCTGGCAATGTACGGATACTCTTCAGGTGGGATTGCATCGGTGATGGCACGGACCAACTTTTTCTCAAGTTCCTGCATGCCGACAACACGCGGGGAGTCAGCGTATTGCTTTATAAAACCCCGAACAACGTTCAATGAATCATAGGTGGCGTGATACTGGGCCATCCCAGTCTTGGAATGTATATTGTCCAGGCTTTCCAATACACGCTGATACATAGCAGCTTCCACACCCGAAGCGGACCTTGCTTGTTTTATAAAATCATTCGAGATGGGCAAGCGATCACTATCGATTACCTTTATCGTATCAAGACCTGACAACGGAGCACTATATGCATATTGCATCCGTAGGGACGTCGGCTTTATTTTTGATATTAATTTTTCATTAAAAACGCTGACCCTGTATTTCGGATTTGCTTCCCCACCCTCGATCGGCTTAACAAAACCTTTCAACTCAGGGTGGGTAAATATTTTTTTCATTCCATTTGCAAATGCTTGGGCAGAAGAAAACTCGACTAGGCCAATATTCGGATCGAAATAGTAATAACTCCGCCTGCCCTCCGGACCGGACAGCACGCCTGCCGCCATACGATGGCCTTGGGATGAAAGAAGCAGCTTTGTTGGGGCTTGGGCTCCGATCAGTTGCGACACAATGGACTCATAAGACCCAATCCTCATCGTAGCTGGGTCATGTGCATCCTCGGCATATTTTGTGTAATGCTGGGCCATGGCAACAGAATCAAAAAACGCCTTTGATTCGGGAGTATCGAGTGAAGCTAGCGCCTGATATATATTACCCAACAAGACTTTAGACTTACCTTCGCCTATCGCCAACGTCATTAAATGCGACAACCCGGCACACTCTCCCCCACTCGTTTCATTGACCATAGAGAGATAATAACTTTGAGCCATAGGCGTCAACTTAGTATCTTTATTCGACACTACGCCTGAAAACTTAGCAACCGGATCATGGACGCCGCCGGTAACTTTTTTGCGTTTGTTTTTTAAGCGCTCAAACCACCCTAGTTGCTCATTTGTCACGCCAGGTTGCAATGCCAACCTATAAAACTGCACATCACTCATCGAATCCGAATAACCAGCAGGCAGAGGCACAGACTCCGGCGAGTTATACCCTCTTAGATAGGCATCTGCGCCCGCACCAGCTTTGGCTTTATCTATTTTTTTCGAAAATCTATCAGCAACCTCACTGTCGGGAATTTCAGCCTGAGGTGTATCCCTGCGTACACGACGCCTCTCTGGCACATCGTTCTGCGTCGACAACCGCCCCGGCAATGACTCCTCCTGTTTGCGACGAGGTTCTTCCGGGGAAGTTGGATGGAGGTTTTGAGCGAAGTCATTTTGCCTAACAAACGACAGGTTATTGGGTAAAGACGATAGGGGCATAATCACTCCGGCTAACAGGTTTGGTTAACTCAATATCCTTTTATTTGAGGGCTCCTAGAGTGAGAAAACCTAGCACCAGACCCAGCGCAGTTTTGACAGACTAATCCGAGAACAAAAACCAAGGTATTACCAAATACAGCGCTAGCGTGGCGCGATTGAAGGCGGCGCGACGGTGTATCCTTGCCCCGAGTACTCGAATAATAAATATGGAGTCGCGCGCGATGCGCCAACTGCCCCCCCTAAATATGCTGCGGGTCTTTGAAGAGGTCGCACGCCATCGCAGTTTCAGCCAGGCCGCCGTGGGCCTGAACGTGACCCAAGGCGCCGTCAGCCGTCAGATCAAGCAATTGGAAGACTACCTGGGCATCGCGCTGTTTGTCCGCACACCTCAGGGCCTGTCGCTGACCCAGGCAGGCATGGCCCTTTCCCCGCACCTGAGCGACGCCTTCGACCATATCGAGCGGGCCATGCAGGCCGTGCGCGTACCCAACCTGCGCCAGCGACTGCGCATTCTGGCGCCACCGACCTGGGCCACCCGCTGGCTGTCGGCGCATTTGCGCGGATTTTGTGAGCGTTACCCGGATATCAATCTCAGTGTTACCCACCAGAGCAGTCACGACAATTTGGCGGAAATCGACTGTCAGATTCGCTTCGGACTTGAGCCCGCCACCCATTGCAATAGCGAGTTGCTGGTGATGGAACGACACATCGCCGTGGCCAGCCCAGAACTGTTCGACGGCGAGCATCCGCCTGACCTGCGTCGTTTTCCGTTACTGCATATCCTGCACGACGGTAAACGCCTGAAAGTCTGGGAGAACTGGATCGCAGCCATGGGCCGTGAGGATATCGAAGCCGATCAGGGCCTGGAGTTCAGCACCCTGGACCAAGTCATCCATACCACCCTGGCTGGAGGTGGCCTGGCAGTGATCGACCGGCAGATGATTGAGCGTGAACTGGCCAATGGCAGCCTGTTGCCGATCACCCCGGTAGAGGTGATCGGTCCCTATGGCTATTGGCTGGATGTGCCTGGTGACAAACAGGGTTTATCCAAGGTTCGTTTGTTTACCCAATGGCTGAACCAAGTGAGTAATCCCTGATTCACCGGGCTCGGCCTGGCACGCCTGATTCAAAGTCAGGGCTTTGGTTTCCGGTGCCCAGGCCCAGGAGATCACCGCGCCAAACACCAGAATACCGGCAAGGATGCCCATGGTCGGGCTCAAGCCAATCCCCGCCACACTCACCGGCAACAAGAACGTACTTACCGCCGAACCAAGCCGGCTCACCGCCGTCGCCAGGCCGATGCCGCTGGCACGCAGGTGGGTCGGAAAACTCTCGGCCGGGAATACCCCCACCAAGTTACTCACCGCCGATAACACCAGGGTAAATACACCAAAGGTCAATACCATCAACCAGGCCAGATTGCCCGGCAGTATTGCCAACAAAAACAACGCCACCGCCAGAATAATGAATGAGTTGATCAAAAAGCCGCGCCGGGAGAATTTCACGGTGCACCAGATACCAATCAGTGCACCGATGATCAGCAGCAGGTTAAGCATCAATTCGGTGCCAAAACCTTCGGCCAAGCCCATTGTCTGCAAAATCGATGGCAAGAAGGTGTAGATGGCAAAGTACGGCATGACAATACACACGAAAAACAGACAGTTAAACGCAGTGCGCTTGCGGTACTGCCGACTGAACAACACCGCATATCCCGAGTGCTCCTGCGGCGCAGGCTCTTCGTCGAGCACCACATGCTCGCCCAAGTATTTCTTGACGATGGCCCGGGCTTCGGCGATTCGCCCACGGTTGACCAGCCAACGTGGCGATTCCGGAGTACCGATACGGGCAATCAGAATCAAACCGGCCGGGATTGCCGACGAAGCCAACATCCAGCGCCAGGCATCATCGCCCAGGCTGAGCATTGTGGTGCCGACAATCGTGGCGGCTACATAGCCAAAGGTCCAGATCACGCTGAAGGCACCCAGCAATACACCGCGATATTTCTTTGGCGAGAACTCCGCCAACAGGGCATGACCGACACTGTAATCACCGCCAAGACCAATACCGATCAGCACCCGGCACAGGACCAGCGCCAAGGCTGTCTCGACATAAAACTGCATCGCCGAGGCGATGGTGATCAGAACAAAACTGACCAGGAAAATTTTCTGCCGGCCAAGGGTGTCGGAAATCCAGCCAAAAAACAGGCTACCGAGAAACAGCCCAATCAGCGCCGAAGCTCCGACCAGGCCCTGCCAGAAAGCATCCAGTTGCATCTGTGGGCTGATGAGGGTCAGCGCAATACCGATCATCCCCAGGATGTAGCCATCAGCAAGGTGTGCACCGAACGTCAGGCCAGCGATTTTCAGGTGAAACCGACCGATGGGCAGGTCGTCGATGTTTACTGGTTGAGTAGACATAGTGTTCTCCATATTGTTGTTCTTGACGGAGTAACGGCAGCTACCCCCATTCCCTCGGGGGTGCGGGCTTGGGCGGGATGGGGCTTTTGCTCAGGTGGTTGTGTTCACAACCCTCCCATCAGCAGGTATTTGATTTCCAGGTAATCGTCCAGGCCGTACTTGGAACCTTCACGGCCCAGGCCCGATTCCTTGATGCCGCCGAACGGCGCGACTTCGGTGGAGATAATCCCTTCGTTGATACCGACCATGCCCGCTTCCAGCCCTTCGGCCATACGCCAGACACGGCCGATATCACGGCTGTAGAAATACGCCGACAAACCGAACGGCGTGTCGTTGGCCCGTTGCAACACCTCAACTTCATCATTGAATCGGAAGCAGGCGGCCACCGGGCCAAAGGTTTCTTCCTGGGCAATCAGCATTTCGCCGCTGGCTTCGGTGAGGATGGTCGGTTCAAAGAAGGTGCCGCCCAATGCATGGCGACGACCGCCGCACAGTAGTTTGGCGCCCTTCTCCAAGGCGTCACCGACATGCGCTTCAACCTTGGCCAGGGCGGCAGCGTTGATCAGCGGGCCTTGTTCGGTCTCGCCGTCCAAAGCACTGCCAACGCGCATGGCGCTGACTGCTTGCGCCAGTTTACCGGTGAACGCGTCGTAAACACTGTCCTGGATAAAGAAGCGGTTGACGCACACACACGTCTGCCCGGTATTGCGGAATTTGGACGCCATGGCGCCTTTGACCGCAGCGTCCAGGTCCGCATCATCGAACACGATAAACGGCGCATTGCCGCCCAGTTCCAGCGAGACTTTTTTCAGGGTGTCTGCCGCCTGGCGCATCAACAACTTGCCGGTCCGGGTGGAGCCGGTGAAGGACAATTTACGCACTACGCTGGAGGCTTGCAGTGCGCCGCCGATGGCCACTGCGTCGCCGGAGACGATATTGAATACACCGGCGGGAATACCCGCCTGCTCAGCCAATACTGCCAGGGCAAAAGCTGACAGCGGGGTTTCTTCCGAAGGTTTGAGGATCATCGTGCAACCGGCCGCCAGTGCCGGGCCAACCTTACGGGTGACCATGGCCAGGGGGAAATTCCACGGAGTGATCGCAGCAACCACGCCGATCGCTTCCTTGGTCACAAGGATTCGTGCATCGGCCTTGTGGCTGGGGATCACATCACCATAGGCACGCTTGGCTTCTTCGCCGAACCACTCCAGAAAGCTCGCGGCGTAGACCACCTCCCCCATGGCTTCGGCCAGGGGCTTGCCTTGTTCAAGGCTAAGCAAGTGAGCCAGATCTTTCTGATTGCTCAGCATCAACTCGCTCCAGCGCTTGAGGCGTTGGCTGCGTTCCTTGGCAGTAAGCTTGCGCCAGGCCGGCAAAGCGCAATCAGCGGCTTTGATAGCCAGGTTGGTTTCCTCAGCGCCAGCGCGTTGTACATCTACAATCAACGCACCATTGGCCGGGTTGACCACCGGGTAGGTCAGGCCACCGCTGGACCATTGGCCATCGATGTAGTTGCCAGTACGAATCAGCGGGTTCATGCCACAGCCTCAATCAGGTTAAAACGGTCCAGGCCCGGACGGGCGCTGCGCAGGATGCGCTTGCCAGCGGTGTAATCGTTGATCACATCGCACGGGGTGTAGTTGCGCTCCAATTCATGCAGTTCCTCGGCATCCAGTTGGGTGTCCAAGGCCGCAAGAGCGCTATCAAATTGCTCGGTGGTATCGGCGCCCACCAGCATCACATCCACGCCAGGATGGTTGGCGACCCACGCCTGGGCGATCTGCGCATTGCTCACACCACGGCCACGGGCCACGCGCTGTACGGAACGGGCAATGTCGAACGATGCCTGGTCGCTGTACATCTGTTGGGTAAAGAAGTCAGTCTGGTTTCGGTTGGACTGCGCATCACCGGTGAGCAAGCCGCGAGCCAGCGGACTGAACACCGAGACGCCCAGGCCCTGGTCGCGGCAGAACGGGATCATTTCGCGCTCTTCCTCGCGGTAGGCGCAGTTCAGTTGCAGTTGCATGTTGATCGGCTTGACCCAACCGTTGCGCTCACACGCCATGAGGATCTTCGCCAACTGCCCGGCAAGCATGGTGGACACACCGATATAGCGCGCCTTGCCGGAACGCACGATGTCGTTCAACGCCCCCATGGTCTCTTCCACCGGGGTGTTCACATCAAAGTAATGCAGCATGAACACATCGACGTAATCCATGCCCAGGCGGCTCAGTGAAGCGTCGATACTGTCCATGATGTGTTTGCGTGAATGGCCGCTGGCGTTGATGCCACTACCGGTGCCGTAGCCGACCTTGGTGGTAACCACGATATCTTCACGCCGTGCCAGGCGCTTGAGGATGCGCCCCACCACTTCTTCGCCGACACCCGCAGAGTAGAAGTCCGCCAGGTCGATAAAGTTGACGCCGTTGTCCAGGGCATGAGCAACGATGGGTTCGCTTTGCTTCTCGTCAAAAATCCATGGTTTCCAGTCCGGGGTGCCCATGTTCATGGTGCCCAGGCACAGGCGCGAGACTTGCAGGCCGGAGTTACCCAAACGGATGTATTGCATAGGGTCGTCCTCAGGCTTTTGGCGTGTAGAAAGGGTTACTGATGTGGTTGACCACATCGGCTAACTGCGCAGTCTGCGGTTTGCCGGTAAGGGCGGCGCGGATCGCGGTGCGGCAGGCGTTGTAGTTGTTCAGGTACACCGCATCCAGGTCGTCACAGGCCGGATTCACCCAGTTGGCCGTGACGATGGCCCATTTATCTTCCGCTTCAGCCGGCAAGGTGCCGTCCAGCAGGGCTTCGAGCACCGCCTTGGCAATCCCGGCCTGGGACGCGCCCCAGGTGGCATTGCCGTGCAACTCGCTGCCAATCGCGGCCTTGTTGACGTAGAGAGTCATGGGTTTGACGGGGATATTGGGCTGTGCAATGACCATGAACGGGCAATGCCCCTGGCTTGGGGATGCGAGGCTATTGGCGAAGGCCTGGCCGGCCGGGCCATTGCGCGGACCAATCAGGATATTGATATGGGCGGCATTGACACCTGGGCCTTCAAAGCCTTCGCCGATGTACAGATCAAGTGCTTTCATTTCGCAAACGCTCTTTGTTGTTATGGGGAGCTGGTTGGCGATTTTTTAGCACTGGCAATGAAAACGGGCGTAACCATTAAAAGTCATGGAGCTGTGAGTTTTACTCATAGCGCCCTGCGACAACGGACACCTTCTTGTACGTTGACCAGCTTTGTTACACACCATATAGTGTGCCAACAAACAAAACCGACCACTACATAGTGTGCGAAAGCGCTATTTGTCGACCACACTATGCGCAGCATTTCAATGCCTTGAAGCCTGCTAATTACATATTTTTGGACGGGCTCACACGCCGTCAGAACAGACCAGGAAGGAGTATTTCATGCTGAGTTGGGATGAAGTCGACAACGAAGACACCGGTGCAGCCGTGATCCGCGGCGCCAACGCCGGCCACGCCACCGAAGCCAACATGGACCGCCTCGACGGTGCCG
>NZ_JAHIDY010000064.1:0-20992 GCF_018732265.1 Pseudomonas sp. TAE6080 | reverse complement strand
AGTTGCGCTAGGTGGTATGCCGGGGAAATACATGGCTACTTCAGACCATCCCTAGACGCATTAATAGCGCAGTGCCATCGTACAAGTAGACGCGCCAACCACCGCATGGAGCATGAGAGTTGAAAGTTATTTTGTACCTTTGGATGTGTACCAACACCTTTGTTCCCGGCCAGACCGATAGCACTGGCTGCATGACGCCCATGATTGACCAGAAGGTTTATGACTCGGTGGAGTCCTGTACTTTTGAGGCAATCCAGCGCCAAACAGTAGCGGGCTTCACCACGATGAAGCAGCCGCCAACACCACAAGGAAAGATGCTGAACGCTATGGACTATCGGTGCGTGGAGTGGGATGGAGAATCCGCAAAAATCCATCCAGAAAATACATTCCAATCCGACTGGGCAAAAAGCGGACTACGGCTAATCCGCCAATAACAAAAAGCCGGAAGGGATGCCACCGTATATTTCCTCCTAGCCGACGTAGAAGAAGGCAACAAGGGACACACCGACCGCTTTCCAGAATGCCCCACCCCCTCTTCCTGAAAAGTGCCCATAAAATTTGGCCGGCTGGGGTTTTCGTTTAGGAACGCTCGATCTTATTTTTCTGACTGAGAGTCACAGCAACGTCGAAGTTACTCACCCGTCGCGCCGCGAGGGCTGAGGATCCGTATACTTTTTGTTAATGTTTTAGCTCTTGCTAGGGGCGGTCTTCTAATTTGATTCCAGCTTGATGTGGTTTTTCATGAGCTGAAAAAATCTGTTACTTTCTGCTGTAATTAACTTTACGCTGTAGAGCGTATCGTAATACCGTCCAACATTATCTTTGGCCATATTCAAGTCGAGTCCCGTGCTGCATTCATCCTCTAAGCGTTTGCGGAATTCCGCAGGAGGCATCTTAAGTTCGACAGCATCATGAGTCATTACGATAATCTTACTTAAAGATTCGCTCAGAGCTGGCTCAAAGTAGATTGAGAACAGGGCAAACGTTCCGCCTAGTTCAACAATCAGTTCTCTAAAAGTCGAATACAGCGCTGCTGCTTTGCTTCTGTACTCAAGATGCATATCCCAACTCGCTTTTTGTACTTGCTCATTCCCTTGCTTCACAGCCATGTCTGAAACTGCAGCGGCCATTTCGCTATTGGATACATGAATTTGATAGATGCTAATCAGGTCAGTGATTTTGGCGACATCCACTACAGCTTTCTTGAAGGTATCCACCTTCAGTTTTTCCACTTCCTGTATTTGCAAGTATCGCTGTTGTGTCTGCCAGACATCAGATTTGTAAAGTTCAAGCTGTTTCGCATACTCGACTTTCACTTGCTCAATTTTACTTGTGATATCGGCTATATCTTCTTTAGTGGCTAGATTTTTGGCTTTCTCTCCGATGTAGCCGGGGAGATAGATTTTAATGAGCAACCCCCCGATAAAAATTAAAACCAACAACGCCACATCAACTACTAATGAGATATCCATTCATTAAGCTCCAATCATTACTTGCAAGGGTAAGCATCCTTAAATGCAGACCACACCAACACTGTATTACTCTTATTCAATAACTTCGGATTATCTTTTAAATACTTCACTACGATGCGCACCATCTGACCATTCGTCACACTATAGGGCATACAATATTTATCATCTTTCTTCAGAACGTCATTATAGAAGTAAACCATACTATTAACTCCCTCCACAAAGCCAGCACACATTCCAACGTCAATTCGATCAAAGTTTGGCTCTGAGTCTGCTAACTTTAAGTACTGCTGACATTGCCCCAGTAACTCGTTCCCATCGTACTTGCGGCCTGTAGCCTGAGCACCACCACTCCCCAACATCCCAACAAGTGCAATCGCTAACGCTATCCATGCTTTCATGATGATTCTCTCGTCGTGTAATGGCACGATGGTATCGAGCTCCTAGGCTTAGTGCCAGATAGGCAAGAACTCAGAATCAGACTAACGGCAGTATCGAGGATATGTGCGGGCGAAACGAAGGGAAACGGAACAGCGGAGGGATTGAGCGGACGTGACGAAATGCGGGGGACGATGAGTAGTACAATTGAGTAGTACAACCCAAAACGAAAAAGCCCCGTAACTCATTGAATTACAGGGCTTTTCTAAATGTGGCGGTGAAGGAGAGATTCGAACTCTCGATACAGTTTCCTGTATACACACTTTCCAGGCGTGCTCCTTAAGCCACTCGGACACTTCACCGTATCTCGTCAAACTGATTCAGTCTGTCGAGGCGCGCTAATGTAGTCGAAAGCTTTTCTGATGGCAAAGGTTTTTTTCAGAATTTTCATGCGCTTAGCCAATTATCTCGACGTGCGTCGCTCTGGCACGGCGTGGAGGGCGGCGATTCTGCCATTCTCAAGGCGCGATGGCACAGGTCGATGGCAGCCGCCATGCCCTGTTGTAGCCTGCTTCAGGCCGGGTGTAGGGAAAAAGTCTGACCGCCCAGTCAGTCACGGCGCTTTACCGGGACGGCCATGCTGGGTAACGTCTGCGGCCTGCCCTTCTATTAAACGTATTACAAGGAATCGCGTCATGAGTGAGTTGATTGCCTACCACCTCGAAGACGGTATCGCGACCCTGACCTTGAGCAACGGTAAGGTCAATGCCATTTCCCCTGCCGTGGTCAGTGCGTTTAATGAAGCGCTGGACCAGGCCGAGAAGGATCGGGCGGTGGTGATTATCACCGGTACGCCGGGGATTCTGTCCGGTGGTTATGATTTGAAAGTGATGACGGCCGGCCCTAAAGAGGCGGTCAGCCTGGTGACGTCGGGCTCGACCCTGGCGCGCCGTCTGTTGTCGCACCCGTTCCCGGTGATTGTGGCGTGCCCAGGGCATGCGGTGGCCAAGGGGGCGTTCCTGCTGTTGTCGGCCGATTACCGGATTGGTGTCGAGGGTCCGTTCAGCATTGGCCTGAATGAAGTGATGATCGGCATGACCATGCACCATGCCGGGATCGAGTTGGCGCGTGATCGCCTGCGCAAGTCGGCGTTTCATCGTTCGGTGATCAATGCCGAGATGTTCACCCCACAAGATGCCTTGAGTGCCGGTTTCCTCGACAAGGTGGTGGCACCTGAAGAGTTGCAGGCGGCGGCCCTGGAAGCGGCACGGCAGTTGAAGAAGATCAATATGAACGCCCACAAGCACACCAAGCTGAAGGTGCGCAAAGCACTGCTGGAGCTGCTGGACAACGCGATCATCCAGGATCAGGAGCACTTGGGTTAACCACCCACGCCCCGCTCAATAAAAAAGCCCGACCTCGCGTCGGGCTTTTTCTTACACGGCATTTTGAATGGCCTTGCAGCCGCTCTAGATAGCATCTGTCGCCATCTGTTGAAACATGTACTTAAACATCGGCCATCTCCTACCTCTACAGGGGTAATTGCCGAATACAGTGCACGTCCGTACACTGCGCCACCTTTTGTCCCGATGGTCCGTGTCGATGCTTTATTTATTACGCATGTTATTGATGGGCCTGCATTTTCTGATCGCCGGTGTGCTCGGGGTGTTACTGGGCGTGTGCCGGCCCTTCAACCCGGACAACAGCCGCCTGTGCGCACGCCTCTATGCACTGCCGGCCATGTGGATCCTGCGGCTGCGGGTCAAGGCGCAAGTGGACTCGCTGCGCAACAAGTCGAGCAGTTGTGTGATCATTGCCAACCACCAGTCCAACTATGATTTGTTCGTGTTCGGCAACGTGGTGCCTTATCGCACCGTGTGTATCGGCAAGAAGAGCCTGAAGTGGGTGCCGCTGTTCGGGCAACTGTTCTGGCTGGCGGGCAATGTGCTGATTGACCGGGGCAATGCACAGAAGGCACGGCGGTCGATGCTGACCACCACCCATACCCTGCAACACGAAGACACCTCGATCTGGGTGTTTGTGGAAGGCACCCGCAACCTGGGTGAAGCCTTGCTGCCGTTCAAGAAGGGCGCGTTCCAGATGGCGATTGCCGCTGGGGTGCCGATTGTGCCGGTGTGCGTCAGTACTTATGTGAAGCAGATGAAGCTCAATCGCTGGGACAGTGGGGATATTCTGATCCGATCCTTGGCGCCGATTCCTACGGCTGGTTTGACGATGGATGACATGCCCGGGCTGATCGAGAAATGCCGCGGGCAGATGATCGAGTGTATTGAAGCGATGGATCAAGCACTGCAAAAAACCTGAATGACCGGCGATGGCGATCTTGAGGACGCCATCGCCGACAAGCCAGCTCCTACAATGTGGCGTTTCAGGCTAAGCTGGCCGGTTACTGCCACTTGTGAAGAAGCGATCAGCATTATGGGTAGAGTTGTTGCAGCAGCCGTCTACAGCGCCGGGAAAAAAGTCAGGGATATCACCCTCGATGAAGGCGCCGCCTGGGCGGCCAAGCCCGGTTACTTTGTGTGGATCGGCCTGGAAGAGCCCGACGCCCAGGAGCTGGCCAACCTGCAACGCCAGTTCAACCTGCATGAGCTGGCCATCGAAGATGCCCTGGAAAAACACAGCCGGCCCAAGCTGGAAACCTTTGGCGACGCGCTGTTTATCGTGACCTATTCGCCGGTGCGCCATGAGGGCAAGCTGGAGTTTATCGAGACCCATATCTTCGCCGGCAACGGCTATATCATCACCGCCCGCAACGGCCACTCCGCGTCCTACGGCTATGTGCGCCAACGTTGTGAGGCGCGGCCACTGCTGCTGGAACACGGGGAAGATTTCGTACTCTATGCGCTGCTGGATTTTGTCACCGAAAACTATCAGCCGGTGAGCGAGGCGATTCATGCCGAGATCGATGCGCTGGAGCGCAACGTGTTGTGCGACGCCCTCAATGAGCGGGATATCCAGAACCTGCATGGCCTGCGCCGCGACGTGCTAAGGCTGCGCCGGCATGTGGCGCCGATGGTGGAGATCAGCGAGGAATTGCAGAAGCTGAACTTCCCGTTCATCGACAAGAACATGCGCCCGTACTTTCGCGATGTGCAGATCCATGTCACGCGGCAGATGGAAGACCTCTCCACCCTGCGCGACATCGCCAGCCAGACCATCGAGATCGGTGTGCTGCTGGAGGCCTCGCGCCAGAGCGTAGTGCAACGCAAGTTTGCCGCCTGGGCGGCGATCCTCGCGTTCCCCACAGCGGTGGCCGGAATCTACGGGATGAACTTCCAGAACATGCCGGAGCTGCAATGGCACTACGGCTATTTTGCGGTATTGGGGTTTATCGCGACGGGGTGCACGGGGTTGTGGGTCAGCTTCAAGCGCTCGGGGTGGCTATAAGCCGGCCCACCCCGCTCACTCGCTGATCAGGCCACCTGCGGCTTGTGCGCCACGAACCGCATCATCCATTCCGCCACGGTCACGCCGTGGTGGTCGTGCGCCAGGCTGGCGACACCACTTTGATAGATCTGCTCGCCCAGGTTCTGTTGGCGAATGTCCAACAATGCCCGCGAGTAATCGTGGATAAACTCGGGATGGCCCTGGAAGCACAGCACCTGGTCATTGATGTGATAAGCGGCAAACGGGCAGAAGTCGCTGGAGGCAATCACCGTGGCGTTTTGCGGCAAGGCTGTGACCTGATCCTGATGGCTGATCAACAGGGTCAGCTCTTCTACCACCGGGCTCATCCACGGCGCCTTGGCGGCCAGTTGGTAGTTGTGGATGCCCACGCCCCAGCCCTGGCTCGCCCGCTCGCTCTTGCCGCCCAGCAGCAGCGCCAGCAGTTGATGGCCGAAACAGATGCCGAGCAACTTGTCGCCCCGCTCGTAGCGGTTCAGCAGGTAGGCCCTGAGGGTTTCGATCCACGGGTCGGTGGCAAAGGAGTCCGCTTTGCTGCCCGTTACCAGGTAGGCGTCGAAGACTTCGCTGTCCGCCGGGTAGTCACCTTGCATCACGTTGTAGACGATGAACTCGGCGGCAATCGGCTGCTGTGAAAACAGGCGCTGGAACATCTGCCCGTAACCTTGATATTGATCGACCAGTTCCGGACGCAGGATATCGGTTTCCAGAATGCAGACGCGTAGCGACATAAAAAATACCTGACACGGTGATGGGAATAACGCACACCCGCCAGCCTGCCCTGAAATACCCTTTCAAGGCAAGCCCCAGCCGTGTCCGGTCGGGTGGCTAGAACGTAGCGCCCTGGGCGGCTTTTTCCAGCAGCAAGGCTGGCGGGTTGAACCGCTCGCCGTACTGCTCGGCCAGGTAACGCGCCCGCGCCACGAAGTCGTTGAGCCCGTACTGGTTGATAAATTGCAGCGCCCCGCCGGTCCAGGCCGCAAAACCGATGCCGAAGATCGAACCCACGTTGGCATCGGCGGTGGACATCAATACGCCTTCCTCCACACAGCGCACAGTCTCGATGGCCTGGATAAACAGCAGGCGGTCGCGCACATCCTGCGCCGAGATCCGCTGCCCGGGCCTTTCAAAGCGCGCCTTGAGCTCAGGCCACAAATGCTTCTGCCCACCGCTGGGGTACTCGTAGAAACCACCGCCCGCCGCTTTGCCGGGACGCTTGTATTCATTGAGCAGCAGGTCGATCACCGCAAACGCCGGGTGTTCCGGCAGTGTTTTACCTTCGGCTTGTAGGTCCTTGGCGGTCTGCTGACGGATATGGCTCATCAGGTTGAGGGAAACTTCGTCCGAGATCGCCAGCGGGCCAATCGGCATCCCGGCCTTGCGCGCCTCGGTCTCGATCATCGGCGCGGCCACACCTTCGCCGAGCAGGGTAATGCCTTCGTTGGTGAAGGTGCCGAACACCCGCGAGGTGAAGAAGCCACGACTGTCATTCACCACAATCGGGGTTTTCTTGATTTGCAGTACGAAATCAAAACCGCGAGCCAGGGTTTCGTCGCTGGTGTTGGCGCCCTTGATGATTTCCACCAGGGGCATTTTTTCCACCGGGCTAAAGAAGTGCAAGCCGATGAATTTACCTTGATCGGGCACCGCGTTCGCCAGGCCGCTGATAGGCAAGGTGGACGTATTGGAAGCAATCACCGCCTCAGCCCCTACTACACGCTGGGCCGCAGCCGAGACCTTGGCCTTGAGGTCGCGGTCTTCGAAGACGGCTTCGATGATCAGGTCGCAACCGGCCAGGTCGGCGTCGCTGTCTGTAGGAAGGATCCGCGCCAGGGTACTGTCGCGCTGCTCGACCGTCAGTTGCCCACGGCTGACCTTCTTGTCCAGCAGCGCTGCCGAGTGGGCCTTGCCCTTCTCTGCCGCCGCCAGCGTGACGTCCTTGAGCACCACGTCCACCCCCGCCGATGCGCTGGCGTAGGCAATCCCCGCCCCCATCATGCCAGCCCCAAGGATGCCGACCTTGCGCGTGACATACGGCGCAAACCCTGTAGGACGTGAGCCACCGGCGTTAATTTCGTTGAGCTGGAACCAGAAGGTGCCGATCATGTTCTTCGCCACCTGGCCGGTGGTGAGTTCGGTGAAGTAGCGGGTCTCGATCAGGTGTGCGGTGTCAAAGTCCACTTGGGCGCCTTCCACGGCAGCACAGAGGATTTTCTCCGGCGCGGGGAAGCAACCATTGGTTTTGCTGCGCAGGATCGATGGCGCAATGGCGAGCATTTGCGCGACTTTCGGGTTGGACGGTGTGCCGCCAGGAATCTGGTGACCCTTGATATCCCAAGGCTGTTTAGCCGCAGGGTTGGCCAGGATCCAGGCCCGGGACTTGGCCAGCAGCTCATCGCGATCCGCCGCCAATTCGTCGATCAAACCGGCCTGCAAGGCCTTTTGCGCGCTGACCTTCTTGCCTTCCAGCAAATACGGCAAGGCCTTCTCCAGGCCCAGCATGCGCACCATCCGCACCACCCCGCCGCCGCCCGGCAAGAGGCCGAGGGTGACTTCCGGCAAGCCGATCTGCACCGAGGGATGATCCAGCGCCACACGGTGCTGGCACGCCAGGCACAGCTCCCAGCCACCGCCGAGCGCCGCGCCGTTGATCGCGGCCACCACCGGCTTGCCGAGGGTTTCCAGGCTGCGCAGTTGCGCCTTCAGGCCCAGGACCATGTCGTAGAACGCCTTGGCGTGGGGCTTGTCGACTTTGATCAGTTCATTGAGGTCGCCGCCGGCAAAGAAGGTTTTTTTCGCCGAAGTGATAATGACCCCGGCAATCTCATCCTTTTCCGCGTCCAGGCGCGCGACGGTGGTGGCCATGGCCTCGCGGTAGGCCGCGTTCATGGTGTTGGCACTCTGGCCGGGCATGTCGAGGGTCAGCACCACGATCTGGTCCTGGCCTTTTTCGTAACGAATGGCGTCGGTCATGACAAATTCCTTAGGCTCAGAGGCGTTCGATAATGGTGGCGATACCCATGCCGCCGCCCACACAGAGCGTGGCCAGGCCGTAGCGCTGCTGGCGCACTTCCAGTTCGTCGAGCAAGGTGCCGAGGATCGCGCACCCCGTGGCCCCCAGCGGGTGGCCCATGGCAATCGAACCACCATTGACGTTGACCCGGGCGGCATCGATGCCCATGTCCTTGATGAACTTGAGTACCACCGAGGCAAAGGCTTCGTTGACCTCGAACAGGTCGATGTCCTCGACCCGCAGGCCAGCCTTGGCCAGGGCCTTGCGGGTGGCAGGCGCGGGGCCGGTGAGCATGATCGTCGGGTCGGTGCTGGTCACAGCCGTGGCAACAATGCGCGCGCGCGGTTGCAGGCCCAGTTCGCGGCCCCGAGCTTCGGAGCCGATCAGCATCAAGGCCGCGCCATCGACGATCCCTGAGCTGTTACCCGGTGTATGGACATGATGAATGCGTTCGACATGGCTATAGACCCGCAAAGCGGTGGCATCGAAGCCCATCTGGCCCATCATTTCGAAGCTGGGTTTTAGTTTGCCCAGGCCTTCAAGCGTCGAGTCGCCACGGATGAATTCGTCGTGATCGAGCAGCACGATACCGTTCTGGTCCTGCACCGGGATCAGCGATTTCTTGAAGGAACCATCTGATCTGGCCCGTGCCGCTTTCTGCTGGGAGTGCAAGGCAAAAGCATCGACATCGTTGCGACTGAAACCTTCCAGGGTGGCGATCAGGTCGGCGCCAATCCCCTGAGGCGTGAAGTGGCTGTGCATATTGGTTTGCGGGTCCAGCACCCAGGCACCTCCGTCGCTGCCCATGGGCACGCGGGACATGGACTCGACACCGCCGACCACCACCAGATCCTCGAAGCCGGAGCGCACTTTCATCGCACCGAGGTTGACCGCCTCCAGGCCCGACGCACAGAAGCGGTTGACCTGTACACCGGCGACGCTGACGTCCCAGTCGGCCACCAGCGCGGCGGTCTTGGCGATATCCGCGCCCTGGTCCCCGACCGGGGTGACGCACCCGAGCACGATGTCATCGACCAGGCGCGTATCCAGGTCGCTGCGCTGCTGCAGGGCGGTGAGCAAGCCGGCCAACAGGTTCACCGGCTTGACGCTGTGCAACGCGCCGTCAGCCTTGCCTTTGCCCCGGGGCGTACGTATCGCATCAAAGATCAAAGCTTGGGTCATGACGTCCTCGAACCACTGTGCAATGGAGCTCTCAAGGGGAGAGCCGACCGTGCCCTTACCTTAAGCGCCACGAGGGCAGATTCAATGACCGATGCGCTCATTGACCTTGACGACCACGCTCAGACGAACGGTAAGAGGCTACCGGAAACCCCTGATTAATCGTTTTAGCTGTCTAGCCAAGGGGCTGGCGCGGAGATGGCCACATGCCTCATACCTTTTTAAACAGATTTCAATCTAACTTGATATGAAAGCGATCTAAGCCACGCCCGACAGGGGCTCTAAGGTTGAATCAGTAAGAAGTGTATGAAGCTGCTGCCGGGTCTTGCTGGAGCAGCTGTAAGAAAAATGCCATCTAGCCGGCTTAACGTAGGAAATGATGGTGCTTGTATCGGCGCATTTGACGCTCAGGAATAACAACAAAAGGCAGTCAGCCATGTTCAAACAATCGAAAGTTCGCCAGGCGGGGCTTATTCTCTTCGCCACCACACTGATTCTGATTCTGCCCAACCTGACCAAGATCATTGGTTGAACGGGCCGATCACAGCGAAACATTGCAGTCTTTGACAGCTCCGCCCGGGAAACCGCGTACCGCGTCCCCGTGGCCGGGGCTGTCTTTTTGCCTACAGTCTAGTGGCCGTTTTCCGGTATCGTGGGCCCGCATCGTCACTGCGAAATGGGCTTCTCCTTGAAACAGATTATCGTCCTGCTGATGCTGATCCTGGCTTACCCCGTCAGCGCGGCCCAGTTGACCATCGAGTTGGATCACAACCGCACGACCTGGCAAACCGCCGACCTGTTGCAGCATCCGGCGGCGCAGACAGTACAGATCGTCGATGATGTTTCCTACAAGCGCAATATGACGTATCGCGCAGTCCCAATGGCCGCACTCCTACCGGGCCTGGTAGCGCAGAACCATGTGCAGGCGGTGGCACTCGATGGTTTCGCCGCCGAACTGGCCGTCGCGCCGCTGCTTGCGCAAAACGGCGCACAGGCGTGGCTGGCAGTGGAAGATCCGGCTCATCCATGGCCCCCTCTGGCCGCTGGCAAACCCAGTGCCGGCCCGTTCTATCTGGTGTGGACCCAGCCCCAGGCAAGCGGGATCAGCCCGGAACAGTGGCCATTCCAGGTCTCTACGATCAGACAGCTGAAAACCGTTGCCGAACGCTTCCCGGCGCTGCTGCCGGACCCTGCGCTGGCGGTGGATGATCCGGTCAACCTGGGGTTCGCCCTGTTCCAGAAGAACTGCCTGGCCTGTCATCGCCTCAACGGCGCGGGTGACGCGCAGGTAGGACCTGACCTGAATGTGCCCTACAGCCCGACCGAGTATTTGGGCGGCGACTTCCTCAAGCGTTATATCCGTGATCCCCAAAGCCTGAGGCACTGGCCACAGGCGAAGATGCCGGCGTTTACCACCAGCGTGCTGCCTGATGCCGACCTGGACCTGCTGGTGGGGTATTTGAAGCATATGGCCGCTCGTAAAACCGACGCGGCCTTGTAGGAAGCGGCTTGTCGGCGATGGCGATCTTTCGGGCCTTATCGCCGGCAGGTGTGATGGGTTATTGCTGCTGCACCAGAATCACCGGGGTCGGCGCCACGAACACCCGGGCATGCATCTGTTCATGCCCGCCGCCACGGCGCATGCCGCGCACCGGGCACGCGTCCAGGTAATCCAGGCCCACCGCCAGTTTCAAATGCCGCTCCGGGCGGGCCAGTTGGTTAGTCACATCGAAGCTGTACCAGGCGTCATCCAGCCAGGCTTCGGCCCAGGCGTGGCTGGCCAGGTGTTCGCTGTCCTCGCTGTACAAATACCCCGACACATACCGCGTCGCGATCCCCAGGCTGCGCGCGCAGGCCAGGAAGGCGTGGGCGTGATCCTGGCAAACACCGGCACGCCCGGCGAACGCCTCGGCCGCACAGGTCTCCACCTGCGTGGCACCCGGCACGTACTCGATATGCTGGTTGAGGGCGTGCATCAGGTCGATCAGGGCATTGCGATCCCGACGCTTGCCGCAGTGCTGCTGTGCAAAGGCGCGCAGAGCCTCGTCCGGTTCGGTCAGGCGCGTGCAACGCTGGAAGGGAAATGGCGACTGGCTGTCATGCTCGGCCTCGCGCCACTCGTCAATGTCCACCTGGCCACGGGCACCGATGATGATCGATTCATGGGGTTCATCCATGGTCAGCACATGCAGGATATTGCCGAACGGGTCTAGTTGGGCCCGTACCGGACGCGGCAAATCCAATTGCCAACTGAGCACATGCTGGCGTTCGCTGTCGTGGGGAGTCAGGCGCAGGTACTGGATGCTGGCGCGCACCTGGTCTTCATAGCGGTAGGTGGTTTCGTGGCTGATGGAAAGTCTCATGCCGCCTCCAGGTAGGAATGGTGAATGGCGTTACCCAACTGGCGGACCAGCGGGATGAAGTCGGTCAGCCAGGCGTGCAGGCCTTCCTCAAGGATTTCGTCAATGGCGGTAAAGCGCAGGCGCGCATCCATCTCGGCGGCCAGGCGCTGCGCCGGGCGGCCGTTGATGCCGGGCAGGCTGGCGAGGATCTGGTCGATTTCTTCGCTGCATGCCCGTAAGGAGCGCGGCACATCGGCGCGCAGCAGCAACAGTTCGGCCACCTGGCGCGCACCGGGCGCATCACGATAGATCTCGGTATAGGCCTCGAAAGACGACAACGCCCGCAGCAGCGCACTCCACTGGTAATAGGCGTGGGCGGTGCCATCAATCACGACTTCGGCCTGGTCACCGGCCATCTCGTAGCGGGCATCCAACAGGCGCAGGGTGTTGTCGGCCCTTTCGATGAAGGTGCCCAGGCGAATAAAACGAAAGGCGTCATTGCGCATGATGGTGCCGTAGGTGGCACCGCGAAACAGGTGGGAGCGTTCCTTGACCCACTCGCAGAAGCGGCTCATGCCATAACGGCTCAAACCCTCTTGGGCGATGACGCGAATATCCAGCCAAGTGGCGTTGATGTTTTCCCACATGTCTGCAGTAATTCGCCCACGCACGGCATGGGCACTGGCGCGGGCGGCGCCCAGGCAGCTGTAGATGCTTGCCGGGTTGGCCGCGTCCAGGGCGAAGAAGTGCAACAGGCGCTCGGCATGCAACTCGCCATGGCGCTCATGGTAGTCATCCAGGGTGCCGGTGATCAGCAGGGGCATGGCCAGTTCGTGCAGGCCATCGCCGCGCCCATCCTGGGGCATCAGTGACAGGGAATAGCTGACATCGAGCATGCGCGCGAGGTTTTCCGCGCGTTCCAGGTAGCGCGACATCCAATACAAATCCGAGGCAGTTCTACTCAACATGGTTTCACTCCTCGACCACCCAGGTGTCTTTAGTGCCGCCGCCCTGTGATGAGTTGACCACCAACGAGCCTTCGCGCAGCGCCACACGGGTCAACCCGCCCGGCACTACACGGGTTTCCTTGCCGGACAGGACAAACGGCCGCAGGTCGATATGCCGGGGCGCGATGCCGTTTTCGACAAAGGTCGGGCACGTCGACAGGCATAAGGTCGGTTGGGCAATGTAGGCATGGGGCTTGGCCTTGATCCGCGCACGAAAGGCTTCGATCTCGGCGGCCGTGGCTGCCGGGCCGACCAGCATGCCGTAGCCACCGGAACCCTGGGTCTCCTTGACCACCAGCTCCGGCAGATTCGCCAGCACATGGGACAGCTCGTCAGGCTTGCGGCACTGGAACGTCGGAACGTTCTTCAGGATTGGCTCTTCATCCAGGTAAAAACGGATCATGTCAGTGACGAAGGGATACACCGACTTGTCATCCGCCACCCCGGTGCCGATGGCATTGGCCAACACCACGTTGCCCGACCGATAGGCGGCCAACAAGCCCGGCACGCCGAGCATCGACTCCGGGTTGAAGGCCAACGGATCGAGGTAGGCATCGTCGAGGCGACGATAGATCACGTCCACCGCCTTCGGCCCATCGGTGGTGCGCATGAATACGCGGTCGTCACGCACGAACAGATCGGCACCCTCCACCAGCTCCACGCCCATTTCCCGGGCGAGGAACGCATGCTCGAAAAACGCGCTGTTGAAGCGCCCGGGCGTCAGCACCACCACGCTGGGGTTGTCCAGCGGGCTGGAGCTTTTCAGGGTGTCGAGCAACAGGTTGGGGTAATGATCGATCGGTGCGATGCGCTGGGCGGCGAACAGTTCGGGGAACAGGCGCATCATCATCTTGCGGTCTTCGAGCATGTAGCTCACACCGCTGGGAGTGCGCAGGTTGTCTTCCAGCACGTAGTACGTGCCGTCGCCATCGCGTACGAGGTCCACACCCGAGACGTGGGAATAGATACCCCGGTGCAGGTCCAGGCCCTGCATCGCAAGCTGGTATTGCTCGTTGGCCAGCACTTGCTCGGCTGGAATAATCCCGGCCTTGATAATGCGCTGGTCGTGATACAGGTCGGCAAGGAACAGGTTCAACGCCTTGACCCGCTGAATACAACCACGCTCCACAACGCGCCATTCACTGGCGGGAATACTGCGCGGAATGGTGTCGAAGGGAATCAGGCGCTCGGTGCCCTGCTCGTCGCCGTACAGGGTGAAGGTGATGCCGGCGCGGTGAAACAGCAAATCGGCTTCACGCCGACGCTGAGCCAGCAGCTCGGCAGGGGTTTGATCCAGCCAGCGGGCAAACTCGCGATAGTGAGGCCGGACCTGGCCGGCCTCATCGTACATTTCATCGTAATAAGTGCGGATCATGCCGAACTCCTTGTCACCCGGACGCAACGGACAGTCGCAAGGCCCGTGCCAGCGGCATAAACACTTAAGTATCAACCAGTTAGATATAGTCAAAGGCCGAATCGCACCGTCCTGGTGCAGCAAACGCCCCTGCCTCGGTACACAAGCCTCAAAGAGACGCAGGCATTGCCTATCACCAGCATAGTCAGAGTTGATTTCACTGCCTGGCAAAGCCTGCGGATAATCGCACTCATCCGCTGAACAGGATTCGTCCTACAGCATCGCCCCATCACCGCCGGTAACTTGTTGGTGCAAGTACCGACCGGTTCCCCTTCTTTCCGGTCTTCCCTTTTGGCCACCCTGCTCGGGTGGCCTTTTTTTTGTGGAGGATTTTTCGCAATAAGTTCCAAGTACTTTTCCGCGCCACAAACAAAATCGGCCGACCCAAGGGTCAGCCGATACGCTGCTTTATTGATCATGTGTCTACATGGGTAACCCACGAACCTCGTGCTTGACGCCCCATCCCTCGATAATCCCGCCCAAGGGCTCGACTACCGCCTCAAAGTCCTGCTCAAAATCACCGATGCCATCATAGGTGGCGAACATCACCTTGCTCAGTTCCAGAAACCAGGCGCCGTCATCCCTTGCGCTGATCTGGGCATTGATGGATTCCCCACGAAACCGACCCGCAGCCCGACGCGCACGTTCCTCATCCGGGAAAATGGCGTAGAACTCGATGGGGTGAAAACGTGAGAAGTCGAAGCCGCCCTCTTTCATGCGGCGTAACACGTGGGTGCTGATGTCTTCTTGATAGGCTGTGCTCATGAAACGTCCTCCTCAAACCGATGGATAGACTTTCCGTGCTTCCCAAGGCCCACGCCTGAAAGGCGCAGCTATACGGCAATGACATCGCCGCAGGAAAACAAGCATGTAGCTGACAAGACCAGACCTTAGCGATTCATTCGCTGATCTCCCTTGCAGAGTAGCGCGAAGCTATCACCTCCACCAGCGGCGCTTTAAAGGCAGACAGGGAATATTCAGACGGCGGGAGAAATATCGAGAATTTGAATGCTGTTCTGATCCTTCAGGCTTTTGAGCGTGGGCTCGGCGATACGCCCGTCCAGGTCATTGAGGTCCAGTTCGGCGGGGATGGGCAGTAATTTGGCGCGAATCATCTGCGCAGCGTCTTCAAGGCTAGGCTTTTGCGCACAAGTGAACAGCTCTACGGACTGCTCGCCGTGATCATCAACGAAGGTAACTTGCCACTTTTGCATCAGTGCCTCCTCGATAAAGCCCATGGATGGGCTTACCTCTATCTGGACCTTGAGGGATCGGTGATCGTTCCACTCAAGACTGGAGGCACTGCTCGGCTGCGCTTAAGGTTTCTCGGCGAGATCTTTCAAGGCTTTCAAGGTGTTGAAGGGCGCTTCAACCACAAACTTGTTGGCCAACCAGGACGGCACGCTGCCACCTGGCTCGGTGTGGACCTGGTAGGTCACTTCGGTCTGGTCGGCGCCTTTGGGCACCAGTTTCCAGAAGCCTTCGACCTGGGCCACACGCACATAGCCTTTCTCTTCCGGCAGATAGGTAGGCACTTCCAGCAGCTTGCGGGTCACGCTACCGTCGGCGGCCTGGGTGGTGGTGATTTCCAGGATCGAGTCACGATCGGTCACTGGGAACGGGGCCTTGAACTGGGTGTAGGTCCAGCTCTTGTCGCCTTCCTTCTTCAGCAGTTTCTGCGACTTGCATTCGTGAATCCATTTGCAAGCACCGACGACATCGTCCTGCAGCGCCTGGACCTTGGCCAATGGCGCCTTGATCACGGTAACGCCGCGATAAGCCTTGTATTTGGAGCCTGCCACTTCACTCAAGGCGACCTTGATACCTTCCTCGTCCTTGGCGACCTGCCATTCTTCTGCCTGTGCAGCAGTTGCAAACAACACCGTAAAACCGCACAACACAGCCATTCGTTTCAGCGAACCCATTGTTGTATTCCTTATTGTTGAAGTTCAGACATTAAAGCCCACTAAGCCGCCGTCATCTGTTCCCACCAGCCGATCAACCTGATCGCTTCTTCCTGGCTGCTGCCACAGACTTCGATATCCGCCTCGAAGGCGCCACACACCGCAGGCCGTTCCGGTTGGCCAAACAATTGGCACAGTTGTTCGACCGACAGGTGCAGGCAGCGTTCGCCCGCGGGCTTGCCATTGGGCATACCGGGCAACGGCGAACTGATGGAAGGCGCGATACAGCAGGCGCCACAGCCTTCACGGCATTTCATGACCAGCAGGTCCTCGACGACAAAGTGTTAATGGCCGGGCTAGAGTACGCCCTAAAACAGCCGTTTTAAAATGGTCTAACAGGGGTTTTTCGCAGAAAACAAAAGTGACCGACCAGTCTGCGACAGAAGGTCAGTGGTTCAGGTCACTTTGGCAGCGACGATTAATTCTTGAATTCAAAATCCAGGGCTGCGCCTTCAACATCGCGCCGCTCTTCATTGCGCATCTGCAACTGCATTTCGTTGCTCAGCAGACGCCCGTTGATCTGGAATGCACTGTTATCAACCGGCTTTTCTTCAAACATCGGCGGCAATAACGGTACGTTCTTGGGCTGCGGCATGGTGCCGAGGGGTTGCAGGTGCCGGACCATTTCCTGGGGCAGGCTAAGGTCCAGTCGCGCCGGCGCCAGCTTGGTCTGCGCCACTTCACTGGCCGATTTGGATTTGCTGGCGATGGGTGCGCGCTTCTTCACCTTCGTGGCTTTTTTGGCCGGTGCAGCTTTTTTCGCCGGGACCGTTTTTTTAGCCTGTGCCGGCTTTTGTTCGGCGGCGGCCAGCACGACTGGCGCACTGGCAGGCGCTGCCAGCACAGAAGTGGCATTGCACAGGCTCGCCAGACAGATCAACAGCGCGGCAGGAAAAATAGAGGTCATATCGCCAACAGCATTAACGGCAGAAGGCCATATGCTCGCCTGTTGAGCGCGGCATGACAAGCGCGGTGATTAGCCAGCTACCGTTCATGCCCCATTTTGGCGCTTCAAAAACCGCCCGCAGCCTCCAGGCACAACTGATTGGCCAGCATGCCAAGGGTCATCAAGGCCCGCTCGGCCTCGCGATTCCACGGCGTGCCGCAGTTGAGCCGAATACAGTGGTTGAACTGTTCCGTATTGCTGAAGATCAGCCCCGGCGCAATGCTGATGCCCTGCTGCAAGGCGCGCACGTGCAACTCCTGGGTATTGACCCGGCCCGGCAGGCTGACCCACAGGATAAAGCCACCAGTCGGCCGGCTCATCTGCGTCCCCTCGGGGAAGTACTGCTGCACCGCCAACTGAAAGGCGCTGAGATTCTTGCGATACTCCTGGCGAATGTAGCGCAGGTGCCGGTCGTAACCGCCGTTCTCCAGGTACGCCGCCACGCCCATCTGCGTGACGCTGCACGCCGAATGGGTGCTGAACATCTGCAGGCGCTGGATCTCCTGCTGGTATTTGCCGGCAATCATCCAGCCGATACGCACCCCCGGGGACAGGGTCTTGGAAAAACTGGAGCAGTAGATCACCCGATCCAGGCGGTCATAGGCCTTCAGGGCCTTGGTGCGGCCCAGTTCGAACATCAACTCGCCGTAGATGTCGTCTTCAACGATCTGGATATCGAAATCCGAGGCCAGGCGCAGCAATTGTTTCTGCCGCTCTTCGGGCATGGTGCCACCCAGGGGATTGCTCAGGCGCGTAGTCAGGACCAGGGCCTTGATCGACCATTGGTTGGCCGCCAACTGCAGGGCCTCAAGACTCATGCCGGTGGCCGGGTCGCTGGGGATCTCGATGACTTTGAGGCCAAGCAGGTCGGCCAGTTGCAGCAGCCCGTAATAGGTGGGTGATTCGGCGGCGATCAGGTCGCCGGGACGGGTCAGCACCCGCAAGGACATCTGCAATGCATCGACACAGCCGTGGGTGATCACCACTTCAGACGGGTCGACCACCACCCCGGCATCACGCATGCGAATCGCGACCTGGCGCCGCAGCGGCTCGAAGCCTGGGCTGAACATATAGCTGAACGCCCGCGGGCTCTGGAAGCGCGTGACCTTGGCCAGTTGCTGGTGCAACGCCCGCACTGGCAGATAGTCGACGCTGGGCACGGCGGCCCCCAGCGGGAACACCCCTTCGCGACGGGACTCGACCAATACCTGTTGAATGATGCTGCTGCGGGTGACCAGGCCCGGGCGCTCGACCCGGGCGATATCCGGCGTCGGTGCGGTCAGGGCTGGCGTCTGGTGCACGTAATACCCGGACTGCGGCCGCGCGCGGATCAAACCCTGGTCTTCAAGGTTGGCGTAGGCCTGCAACACTGTGGCATGACTGACATTGAGCTGGGAGCTCATCTTGCGCACCGAAGGCACGCGCTCACCCGGTTGATAGACACCGCGCCGGATATCCTCAGCCAATTGCTGGGCGATACGTTGGTAAAGCAAGAGATTGGTCATGACGCAGCACTCGATTTCACGGGTATTTTATTTTTGTGTGAAACATACCAGCACAGTTTAGAAGTGTACGGGGACAGTTGCCACAATAGTCGAGGACGCGCGGCAGTGATAGAAAAAACTGTGTGGGTTGAGCACTGAATCGCAGGCATGAAAAACCCGATCAAAGATCGGGTTCCATAGCGGGTGCGCCCTGCGGTTCAGCGCGCGGCGCCGAGCTGGCCCTTGTCATCGGAGAAGACGATTTCCACCCGCCGGTTCTGCGCACGACCACGCTCGGACGCATTCACTTCCACCGGGTACTGGTCGCCGTAGCCTTCGACTTGAATGCGTTTGTCATCAATGCCCAGGTCGATCAGTACGTCCGCCACGGCCTGTGCACGGTCGCGGGACAGTTTGAGGTTTTCCTGCTCGCCGCCGGTACTGTCGGTGTAGCCTTCGATCCGCACCACCCGCTTGGGGTTCAGTTGCAGGAACTGCACGATCTTGAGCACTGTACGGTTGGCGGAATTTTTCAGCTCTGCCTGGCCGGTGTCGAACAGCACGTCGCCCAGGGTCATCACCAGGCCGCGATCGGTCTGGGTGGTGGTCAGGCTGGCAATCTGCTCTTCCAGCCACTTGCCCTGTTGCTGCACGCTCAACAGCTTGGCCTCGCGCAGCGCCAGTTGCAGGCGCTGACGCTCCAGTTCGAGTTTGGCCGCACGTTCCTCGTTGAGTACCAACTCCGTATGTTCCCGGGCAATGGCACTGTAGCGCTGGCTCAGGTAGGCGTAATGCACTACGTCGCCACCGCTGCCCCAGTAGCTGGAGAGACGGTCGGCGCGGGCCAGCGACTCGCCGGCGCGGATCACGTCCTTGGGCGCGATGCGCAGCACATTGGAATCTTCCTTGACCTTCTGGAAGTCGCTGCCCGCCTGCTGCAACGCAGTGTCGCTATTGGGATGGCCGGCACAGCCTGCAAGCACCAAACTGCTCAATAGCAGCCCATATGTCAGGCGGTTCATTGGGCATCTCCCAGCTGTTTGCGCAGGCGGGTGATACGGGTGTTGAGGACATTCAACTGTTCCTGACTCTTTTGCGTCAGCACCCGCGCCTCGGCCAGGCGGGCATCCAGTTCGGCCTGTTCAGCCTGCATGCGGGCATCCTTGTAGGACTCATCAGCCATGTCGGCCTTGGCCTGGGCCAGTTTTGTCTCGGCGAGTTTCAACTCAGGCACGTCGTCAGCAACGGCCCCCACGGCGGCGGCTTGTTCCAAGGCTTGCTGGGTCAGGCGCATTTGTTCATTCGGCGCAGGATCTGCGGCACAGCCCGCCAGCGTTACAACGGCGAGGGCGGCGAAAAGAGGTCGAATAGTCACTAAAAATCCCTACTTTGTTGGGGTACCGACAGGTTGCTGCAACTGCGTCTTCCAGCGTTCGATATTGCGCTGCAACGCGGCTTCCGTCAGACCGGACGCGGCCAATTCTGTCATCTTTTTGGCGAGCTGTCCGCGCAACCACGGATCATTGCAAGCCGAGTTGTGGGAAATCGCCAGGAACAGGCCCGGTTGATCGATCGGCAGTTCACGGGCCAACAGGTCTTTGCTCATGCCCAGGGTCTGGGCCATGGCCATGCCGGAGTAACGTCCGGCCAGCACGTAGTCCACTTCGCCCAACAGCAACTTCTGCAAGGCCGGGGTCACGGTTGGCACACGTTCCAGGGTCAGGTGTTCGCTGGCAAAGGCTTCAAATTCAGGGGAAAGACGCGCCCGCTCCGAGACTGCGCCCTTGTGGCCATGCAGGTCGGCTGCGCTGGTATAGACCAGAGGTGAGTCGACACGGGTCCACACCCGGTAATCGGCCTGCATCAGTGCCGGGTGGATGTAGTCCAGAGTCTCCAGTTCGTTGATATTCAACGGTGCGTCGGCCAACAGGTCCATGCGCCCGCTGCGCACTTCCTCCAGGGCCAGGGAACGCTTGCCACCGTACAGCAGGTCGATTTTCAGCCCCAGTTCCTTGGCCACTTGTTGCAACACCTCGGCATTGGCGCCGATCAGGCGGGTCGGGTCCTGCGGATCACGCCACAGATAGGGCGGTGCATCCGGGCTGCCGGTCACCACCAGGCGCTCGCATTTGCCGGCCGCGATAGACAAGGTCGGCAGCAGTGACAGGCCCAGCAGTACAGTCCAGCGACGCAGTTCCATGGCGTGGTTTCCCGATCAAGAGTGACGTGCAAAAAAAAGCCCGGTCATAAGACCGGGCTCTTTATAAGTGAAGCGGCTGGTTTAGACCAGCTTCTCAAACTCCGGTACGGCTTCGAACAAGTCCGCCACCAGGCCGTAATCAGCCACCTGGAAGATCGGCGCTTCTT
>NZ_JAHIDY010000063.1:0-21273 GCF_018732265.1 Pseudomonas sp. TAE6080 | reverse complement strand
TCGGGGTTTTTCCACAGGGCGATGTCGGCGGTCATGTTGACCTCTTGCGGCATCCAGTGGTTGGCGCAGCCGTCGAGGTACTTCTGCCAGGCCCAGTCGTACTTGAAAGGCACGAGTTGGTTGAGGTCGGCGCGGCAGTTGATCATGCGCTTTTCGTCAACGGCAACACGGGCGCTGGCGCCTTCGAGCTCGGCGAGGCCTTCGGCGACGTCGAGTTTGTCCAGGGCAGCCTTGGCCCGCACGATGGCGGCGGAGTCATTGGCGGTGACGGCGCGGGCTTCGATGGCGGCGGCAGCGCCGGCACCGTCGAGGCGGTCCATGTTGGCTTCGGTGGCGTGGCCGGCGTTGGCGCCTTTAGCGGCTACTTCGCCTTCTTCTTCTTTGTCGAATTCGTCCCAGCTCAGCATGACGTGTCGTCTCCTGCGTGAGGGCCAATGGTGCCCGTGTGAAACCGGATGGTTGGGTGTTCACACGGCCCAGGGGCCGCGGTGGATCTTTAAGGAATCGTTTGTTGCAACAGCTCGCGCAGGCATTAAACGCAATGGGCTACGGGTGTTCTGCTTGAGGCCTGAGGGGCGGAGCGACGGTGTCGTGCTCCTGCGGGGCCTCAGGCCTGGCTCGTGATCCCATGTAAAGGGATATTGCAGGCCCGATTTACCCGCGCATTATAGGGAAAAATTTAGCTTTGTGTTGCGGCGGATGGCCTCAGTCGAAGGTCAAAATGACGGCATTTGAGGCCAGAGCGCGAGTTTACGGGGGTTTATCAGGCTAGGATTTTTTTGACAGGCGATAGCCGGCGTTTCTGAAGGCCTGGCCTTAAACAATCGGAGTGTGGATTGGACACAAAGTCCTTGCGCCAAACGGCGCAAGGAGCGGGCGGCCAAAGCTACTGGGCAGCCGCTTTGATACTGGCAAACAGCTGGCTGCCCGCTTTGGCCGGATCGGCGTTTTTGTCGCTCATAAAGTGGCTGATCACATCGAAGACCGCGCCTTGCACAGCCTGCGAGGTGGACATATTGAACGCCATGCTGGGCGCCAGGGTGCCGGCTTTTTCAGCGTCGGCAAAATCCTTGGCCGAAGCCTGGGCGCAGCTATCGAACTGGCTCATGTCCAGGCCCTTGATCACGGGGATAGAGCCTTTGTTCTGATTGAAGATGTACTGGAATTGCGGCTCCAGCGCGATCTTGGCCAAGTCATCGCGCGCAGCATTATTGCCGGGCGTGTCATTTTTGCTCGACAGCTTGAACATGGCCAGCGAGTCGATGGTGTAGCTATAGACCCCTTGTGAACCGGGGAAGGGCACGCATTCGTAGTCGATGCCAGCCTTTTTGCCGGCCGCCGTCCATTCACTTTTGGCCCAGTCCCCCATGATCTGCATGCCGGCCCGACCGTTGATGACTTTGGCCGTTTCGAGATTCCAGTCCTGCCCGGCGCCGTCAGGGTCCATGTAGGACTTCAATTTGCGCAGGGCGCTAAACACGTCTGTCATTTTCGCGCCGGTCAATGTGGCTTCGTCATGGTCAATGAAGGCTTTCTGGAAACCGTCTGCGCCGAGGATGCTCAGCACCAACCCTTCAAATACCGTGGTGTCCTGCCAGGGTTGGCCACCATGGGCAATCGCGATAAAACCCGCCGCCTTGAGCTTATCGCCCGCGGCATACAGTTCTTCCAGGGTGGTGGGGGCTTTGGCGACCCCGGCTTTTCTGAGTACCTCGGGGTTGGTCCATAGCCAATTGATGCGGTGGATATTCAGCGGCACGGCAACATAGTGCCCGTCATATTTCATCAAACTGGCGATGCTTTCGGGCAGCAGGCTATTCCAGTTGTTCGCCTTGGCCACCTCGTCGATGTTGGTCAGCAAGCCCAGGTTGCCCCATTCCTGGATATCCGGGCCCTTGATCTGCGCGGCAGAGGGCGGGTTGCCGGACACGGCGCGGGTCTTGAGTACGGTCATGGCGGCTGCACCACCGCCACCGGCCACGGCACTGTTTTGCCAGGTGAAGCCATCTTTTTCGATCAGTTGCTTGAGCACGTCCGCCGATTTGGCTTCCCCGCCCGAGGTCCAGTAATGCACGACTTCAACGCTGCCTTTGCTCTCGGCGCCATGGGCGGCGAATGTGCAGAGGCTGGCGAGGGAGATGGCAACGGCAAGGCGATTGAGGGTTTTCATGGGGGTGACCCTTTTTGTTTTTGTGGTGAGAGGGAGGAGGTTATTCCAGCCCCAGTCCTTTGCGGCCAAAGGCGTTCAGTTGCGATTTCATGAAGCGATCGTTCCAGTGTTTTTCGTAGTCCTCACGGGGGAAGTCATCTGGCGAGATGCCTTGCTCGAATGCCCGCAGTACATCCTTGGCATAACGCAGATTTTTCGGACACATGGGCGCGGCAGGTACGTACATCACGTTGCCCCAGCCCTGTTGGTTTTCAACGGGGGCGACGCTGTGGACTACATCGCAGTGCCACCACACCGAATCGCCGGCCTGCACGTCCGGGATTGGCGTCATGCCCTGGACCAGCAGCGGGTGCCATTGCTCCAGGATGGGCAGCACCTTGCCCGGCGCAACGCCGCACAGTTCATCTTCGGGGACGTCTTCGAGCAGTGGGCGCAGCAGCAAGTAGGCCATGGCCTTGGGGATCGGCAGGGTATGCAGCACACCCTGATCGGCGCTCATGTCACACAACGCGGTCCAGCCCTGGAAGGTACGGAAGGCCGAACATTTAGTGCCCGGGTAGGCATATTCATCGACTTCGGTGCGATAGGCGGCGTCCCACGGGTCGTAGGACTTGAAGTCGTTGTGGTAAATCTTCTCGAACACTTTCAGGTAGGCCGGGTGCAGCCAGCGTTCCAGCGCCCCGGAATCGGTGTGCGGGCCCAGACCCTTGGACGTGGTGCCGGGCGGGCGACGGCGTACGCGATCCGGATACAGGGCGTTGGTATCCGGGTCGAACCACTGCTGGCCGTGGGAGTCGACCGTCCACAGGCGGTTCAGGAATGACTGGGCACTGCCCATGCGTTCGTGCTGGCGCAGTTGCATCTGGGCGTCGGACCAGTAGATCGGGAAAATTTCCGGGCGCGAGGCCTCAAGGTTGCCGAAAAAGTTGTCGGCAGGCCCGCGGTAAACCGCGTCGAACAGGTTGTTATCCAGGTAGTCCAGCAGGCTTTTGTCCCACCCCAGCACTTGCTGCCTGGGGAAATGATTGCGGATGACCAGGCAGCCTCGGCGCTTGATCAGCGCGCGTTGTGCTTCGCTGATCTGGCCGTTGGCGATGGTGGCGAAGTCGAGTTCGGGCCAGGCGGAGCCGGTCAGGGCTTGCTGGGCCTTGATCGAGGCAATTTCCGTGGCGATAAAGGCGCTGACTTCGGCAAATAGCGCCGGCACGTCGCCGATCTGTGCGCGCAGCGCCTTTTTCATGGCGACGATGTTGCGCTTGTGGTCGGCTGGCAATTCGGCGCTTGCGAAGGTCTGGTAGTTGCTCATGGGCTGGCCTGCATTTTTATTATTCATGCAGGTATGGAATCACTCTGGCCTGCCTGGGGGGCAGTCTCATTTGCAGCGTTGAGCAATACGATTGTGGCGTTTATTTAAGGTGAGGCAGAAGAATCAGGCTGGTCTGCTGTTACTGGAAGTGATGCCCGTGCCGGCCACGGAAGTCTGAAGGTGTCATGCCTTTGTGCGCCTTGAACTGCCGGTTGAACAGGGCCTGGGACGCGTAACCCACCTGTTCGGCGATGGTGCTGACGGCCAGCTTGCCTTGCATCAGCAGGGCACAGGCGTGTCCGATGCGTAGCCGGACGATGTAGTCCAAAGCTGTACATCGTGTGTGTCGACGGAACATGCGATGGAAGGCCGAAACGCTGACGCAGGCCATTTGTGCCAGCTCAGGAATGCTCAGGGGCTGGGCGTAGTGGCCGTGCAGGTAGTCCAGGACCCGGCGGATACGCGCATCTTCAATAATATGAGGCGTGTTTTGCACGGCGATACGCTGGGCTGCGACATCCCGCGACAGGGTGTTGAGCACGGTCAATAGCGAGATCAGGCGCTGGGAAGCGTCTTGCTCCACCATGGCCTCGATCACCGGGCGCAGTGTGCGCGAGGTGGCGTCACTGAAACTCAGTGCATGCTGCGCGGCGGTGAGCAGGGCGCGGGTCGCGGCCATTTCCGGGAACAGTTTCACCAATGAATCGGCCCAGGCTTCGGAAAACCAGATGACCAGGGCGATGTGCGGTTTGCCCGGGTCGATCGTCTCGGCCGAAGACCAGCTATGGGGAACGTTCGGGCCCACCAGCACCAGGTCGCCATCATCGTACAGCGCCACGTCATTGCTGATATAGCGGTGCCCACGGCTGTTGAGGGTGAGGGTCAGTTCGTACTCGGGGTGGTGATGCCATTCAAACGGGATCGCCTGCGCCAGGCGCCTGTTCAACAGGGTCCAGGAGGTATTGGCCTCGGTGGGGATTTTCTCGAAACTGGCTCTCATGAACCCATCCTGCCTTGCAGCAGAGGTAGCGACGCCACAATCGTAGCACTCAGTTCAAGCGAGAGGGGAGGCGCGAACACCTGACTTTGCCGCAAGAACGATTCCTTGCGGCGAACAGTGCCTGGATAGTTTTTAACTAACTAAGTCATTAACCGTTAGAGCAACCATTGCCCATGACTTTGTAATTAAGAATATGCCGATGGCCTTGGTGGTCTTCATATTCCATGCGTGCGGGAACAACTTCGCAGACATTCGGGATGGAACTCATGGACACGACCTTGGCAATATCCAGGTCAGTGGCGTAGGTGTATTCCTCAACAATAGCGGTGCTCTGGCTGGCTACGTCAGTCGGGATCTCGTCGGCCAGGGCTGCGGTAGCGCACAGGCTGGCAAGGGCCATAACTAATAAAGCTTTCATTTCCAATTTACCTTTTTACAGTCGAAGGGGGGCACGGGGCCCTTGTGAGGCCACGTGTGTAACTTGAGTAGAGAGTTCGGATTAACGTGCCTTCGTGGGGGCTGCAACTTGGTTAATCACGGTGCCTTGTTGGCGGGGTTGATTTTAGGCGCCTGGGTTATATTCATATACCCGTGCTTTTGATAAACACTATTGGCGGTTTTCGTAACAATCCACGACAGAGGTTTTTTCCTGCACGGCAAAACGCGCTACAGCCACCGGGCCAGAGCGTTTAAAGGGCATATCAGGGCAATTTGTAGGGGCTTGTTACTACCATCGTCGAATGGTTCTATAGGCCTGCCCCGGCTACAACAGGGCCATACAACAACAACTATAGTCACCGAGGTAAGAAAGATGAGTGCGGCTTCCCTGTACCCCGTTCGCCCCGAAGTAGCAGCCAACACGCTGACCGACGAGGCGACCTACAAGGCCATGTACCAGCAGTCGGTGGTCAACCCCGACGGCTTCTGGCGCGAGCAAGCCAAGCGCCTTGACTGGATCAAGCCTTTCACCACGGTCAAGCAGACCTCGTTCGACGATCACCATGTTGATATCAAGTGGTTTGCTGACGGCACCCTCAACGTTTCCTACAACTGTCTGGACCGCCACCTCGCCGAGCGCGGCGACCAGGCAGCGATCATCTGGGAGGGCGACGACCCTTCCGAGAGCCGCACCATCACCTACCGCGAGCTGCATGAACAAGTCTGCAAGTTCGCCAACGCCCTGCGTGGCCAGGATGTGCATCGCGGCGACGTGGTGACCATCTATATGCCGATGATTCCCGAAGCCGTGGTCGCCATGCTGGCCTGCACCCGCATCGGTGCGATTCACTCGGTGGTGTTTGGCGGTTTCTCGCCTGAGGCCCTGGCCGGTCGCATCATCGACTGCAAATCCAAAGTGGTGATCACTGCCGACGAAGGCATTCGTGCCGGCAAGAAGGTGCCGCTCAAGGCCAACGTCGACGACGCGCTGACCAACCCGGAAACCAGCAGCATCCAGAAAGTCATCGTGTGCAAGCGCACCAATGGCCAGATCAAGTGGAACCAGCATCGCGACATCTGGTACGAAGACCTGATGAAAGTGGCGGGCACCGTTTGCGCGCCAAAAGAGATGGGCGCCGAAGAAGCGTTGTTCATCCTTTATACCTCCGGTTCCACCGGCAAGCCCAAGGGCGTGCAGCACACCACCGGCGGCTACCTGTTGTACGCGGCCCTGACCCACGAGCGCGTGTTCGACTACCGCCCGGGCGAAGTCTACTGGTGCACCGCCGACGTCGGCTGGGTCACTGGCCACACCTATATCGTCTACGGTCCGCTGGCCAATGGCGCGACCACGCTGTTGTTCGAAGGCGTACCGAACTACCCGGATATCACGCGGGTGGGGAAAATCGTCGACAAGCACAAGGTCAACATCCTCTACACCGCACCGACCGCGATCCGCGCGATGATGGCTTCCGGCACCGCCGCCTGCGAAGGCACCGATGGCAGCAGCTTGCGCCTGTTGGGTTCGGTGGGTGAGCCGATCAACCCGGAAGCGTGGGACTGGTACTACAAAAACGTCGGCCAATCCCGTTGCCCGATTGTCGATACCTGGTGGCAGACCGAAACCGGCGCGACCCTGATGAGCCCATTGCCGGGGGCCCACGCCCTCAAGCCGGGTTCGGCGGCACGTCCGTTCTTTGGCGTGGTACCGGCGTTGGTGGATAACCTGGGCAACATCATCGAGGGCGCCGCCGAAGGCAACCTGGTGATCCTCGATTCGTGGCCGGGCCAGGCGCGTACGCTGTATGGCGACCATGACCGTTTTGTCGACACCTACTTCAAGACTTTCCGGGGCATGTATTTCACTGGCGACGGTGCACGTCGCGACGAAGATGGCTACTGGTGGATCACCGGCCGCGTGGATGACGTGCTCAACGTTTCCGGGCACCGCATGGGCACCGCCGAGATCGAAAGCGCCATGGTTGCCCACCCGAAAGTCACCGAAGCGGCCGTGGTCGGTGTGCCACACGACATCAAGGGCCAGGGCATCTATGTGTATGTCACCCTGAAAAACGGTGAGGAACCAAGCGAAGCGCTGCGCCTGGAACTGAAGAACTGGGTACGCAAGGAGATCGGCCCGATTGCTTCACCGGACGTGATCCAGTGGGCGCCCGGTTTGCCGAAGACCCGTTCGGGGAAAATCATGCGCCGCATCCTGCGCAAGATTGCCACCGCCGAGTATGACGGGCTGGGGGATATCTCCACCCTGGCCGATCCAAGCGTGGTGCAGCATTTGATTGATACCCACAAGACCATGAACGTCGCGTAAGCAGGTTTGTGGGACCAAGCCCCATTCGGCGTAGGCCGGGTGGGGCTTTTTTGTGGGCATTTGAATATGAAATAGGGTCGATGTGGGAGCTGGGGTGGCTGACAGACCGTTCTCAGCACCAAGCCAATAAATATCGGTTTATCTCGTAGGGCATTTCTGAATGTTACCCAGCGGTGCAAATGTGTAACCTTGCGCCCAAACATGAGGCAAAGTGCTACATCCGTGCCCTGAAAACACCCGTTTTAGACACCCGGCAAAATAAGATCAAACGCTACACTTGCCGGAATAGAAGGGTTTGCGAATAATAGGCCCGCAATTTGCAGCGTTAATAGGTTTAATATCTTTTGTCCCTGCATAAAAAACAGAGACTGTCAATGTGTTGGAGTCGCTTTCTCGGTGCTTCTGTAAATTGTTGTCGCATTGAGGAAATATCGGCTTCCGGCCTGTCGTTAGAATGCCGATCACTCGCTCGTCGTCGCCGTGTTGAACTGGTGTAGGACGCAGCACCGCTATTCGGTTTCACTCAGTCGCATCGTGGGCCATGGCTCATACTGCTGTTTTTGTCCTATACCGATGGAGTCCCAAGATGAAGAAACTCGTGCTGTTGGGCGCCCTGGCGCTGTCCGTGCTGTCCATGCAGGCCTTCGCTGAAGAGAAGCCGCTGAAAATTGGTATCGAAGCAGCCTACCCTCCGTTTGCCTCGAAGGCGCCGGACGGCAACATCGTCGGTTTTGACTACGACATCGGCAACGCTCTGTGCGAAGAGATGAAGGTCAAGTGCACCTGGGTCGAGCAAGAATTCGACGGCCTGATCCCGGCCCTCAAAGTACGCAAGATCGACGCGATCCTGTCGTCCATGTCCATCACTGATGACCGCAAGAAGTCCGTGGACTTCACCAACCGCTACTACCTGACCCCGGCACGCCTGGTGATGAAGGACAGCGTGACCGTCAGCGACAGCCTGGTTGAGCTCAAGGACAAGAAGATCGGCGTACAGCGCGGTTCGATCCACGACCGTTTCGCCAAGGAAGTCCTGGCGCCTAAAGGTGCGACCATCGTTCCTTACAGCACGCAGAACGAAATCTACCTGGACGTGGCTGCCGGTCGCCTTGATGGCACCGTGGCTGACGCGACCCTGCTCGAAGACGGTTTCCTGAAGACCGACTCAGGCAAGGGCTACGCGTTCGTAGGTCCTGCGTTCACCGACGCCAAATACTTCGGCGACGGCATCGGTATCGCGGTGCGTAAAGGCGACAAGGCCAACCTGGACCGCATCAACGCGGCCATCGCCGTGATCCGCGCCAATGGCAAGTACAAAGAAATCGAGAAAAAGTATTTCAACTTCGATATTTACGGCGCTGACGCCAAGTAAACCTTCGCAGTTGTCTGTCCAGAATGGCGCAAGCACCAGGGTCTCTGAAGTTTGCGCCATTTTTTCATCCGCCTTTTCGAGGACCTGAATCATGTTGAAAGGCTACGGGGCCGTTATCCTCGATGGCGCATGGTTGACGCTTCAGCTCGCCTTGTCGTCCATGGCCTTGGCCATTGTTCTGGGTCTGATCGGGGTCGCATTGCGCCTGTCGCCGGTACGCTGGCTGGCTTGGCTGGGTGACCTGTACTCCACGGTGATCCGCGGGATCCCCGACCTGGTGCTGATCCTGCTGATTTTCTACGGCGGCCAGGACCTGCTCAACCGCGTCGCGCCGCTACTGGGCTACGACGACTATATTGACTTGAACCCCTTGGCCGCCGGTATCGGCACCCTGGGTTTCATCTTTGGCGCGTACCTGTCGGAAACCTTCCGTGGTGCGTTCATGGCCATCCCCAAGGGCCAGGCCGAAGCGGGCATGGCCTATGGCATGAGCCCGTTCCAGGTGTTTTTCCGGGTGATGGTGCCGCAGATGATCCGGCTGGCGATCCCTGGCTTCACCAACAACTGGCTGGTATTGACCAAGGCCACTGCGCTGATTTCGGTGGTAGGCCTGCAAGACATGATGTTCAAGGCCAAGCAGGCGGCAGATGCCACCCGCGAACCTTTTACCTTCTTCCTCGCGGTGGCGGCGATGTACCTGGTGATCACCAGCGTCTCGTTGCTGGCCCTGCGTTATCTTGAGAAGCGCTACTCGGTAGGCGTAAAGGCGGCTGATCTATGATCTTCGACTACAACGTCATCTGGGAGGCCATGCCGCTGTACCTTGGCGGCCTGCTGACCACCCTCAAATTGCTGTTGATCTCGCTGTTCTTCGGCTTGCTCGCCGCCGTGCCCCTGGGGTTGATGCGGGTTTCCAAGCAGCCTTTGATCAATGGTGCGGCCTGGCTCTATACCTACGTGATCCGTGGCACGCCGATGCTGGTGCAGTTGTTCTTGATCTACTACGGCCTGGCCCAGTTCGAAGCGGTGCGCGAGAGTTTCCTCTGGCCGTGGTTGTCCAGTGCGACCTTCTGTGCGTGCCTGGCCTTTGCCATCAACACCAGCGCCTACACCGCCGAAATCATCGCCGGCAGCCTCAAGGCCACGCCCCATGGCGAGATTGAAGCAGCCAAGGCCATGGGCATGTCGCGCTACAAACTGTATCGCCGGATCCTGCTGCCATCGGCCCTGCGCCGGGCGCTGCCGCAATACAGCAACGAAGTGATCATGATGTTGCAGACCACCAGCCTGGCCTCCATCGTCACCCTGATCGACATCACCGGCGCCGCGCGTACAGTGAACGCGCAGTACTACTTGCCGTTCGAAGCCTATATCACCGCTGGCGTGTTCTACCTGTGCCTGACGTTCATCCTGGTGCGCCTGTTCAAATTGGCCGAGCGTCGCTGGTTGAGCTACCTGGCTCCACGGAAGCACTGATATGGAACGCATCGATCACGTACTGCCCTGGGGGCACCTGGGCTGCGAGCGCCAGCTGACGGTATTCCGTTTCGGTCACGGCGAGCGCAAGGCGTATATCCAGGCCAGCCTGCATGCCGATGAGTTGCCGGGGATGCGCGCGGCCTGGGAGCTGAAAAAGCGCCTGGCCGAACTGGAGCAGCAGGGTGCCCTCAACGGGGTGATCGAGCTGGTGCCGGTGGCCAACCCGATGGGCCTGGGCCAGTTGCTGCAAGGCAGCCACCAGGGGCGTTTCGAGATTGGCAGCGGCAAGAACTTCAACCGTGATTTCGTGGAGTTGAGCGAACCGGTTGCGGCCTTGCTGGAGGGCAAGCTGGGGGATGATCCCCACGCCAACGTGCGCATGATCCGCCAGGCGATGAACGACACGCTCAACGCGCTGCCTGAGCCGAGCAGCCAGCTGCAAGGCATGCAACGGGTATTGCTGAGCCACGCCTGCACCGCCGATGTGGTCCTCGACCTGCACTGCGACGCCGAAGCCGCGCTGCACATGTACGCGCTGCCCCAGCACTGGCCGCAATGGCGTTCGTTGTCGGCGCACTTGAATGTAAAAGTCGGCCTGTTGGCGGAAGACTCCGGTGGCAGTTCGTTTGATGAAGCCTGCTCGCTGCCCTGGCTGCGTTTGTCGCGGGCGTTTCCCGAGGCACAGATTCCCCTGGCGTGCCTGGCGACAACCCTGGAGCTGGGTGGCCAGGCCGATACCGGACGCGACGAGGCCATCTTCCATGCCGAAGGCATCCTCGCGTTCCTCGCCGAGCAGGGCCTGATCAACGGTGAATTTACGGCGCCGCAATACGAGCCGTGTGAAGGCGTGCCCTTCGAGGGCACCGAATTGCTGTTTGCACCCCACGCCGGAGTGATCAGTTACCTGCGTAAGGCCGGTGACTGGGTGGAAACCGGCGAACCGATTTTTGAAGTGATTGACCCTGTGGCCGACCGCGTCAGCATTGTCTGTGCCGGCACCTCGGGGGTGTTGTTTGCCGTTGAACGGCTACGTTATGCCCAAGCGGGTTTCTGGCTGGCCAAGGTGGCGGGGCGCGAAGCGCTGCGTCACGGGCGCTTGCTCAACGACTGACCAACTGTTTTTGTGAGAACCGACCGCATGTACAAACTTGAAGTCCAAGACCTGCATAAACGCTATGGCAGTCATGAAGTGCTCAAAGGGGTATCCCTGGCCGCCGCGGCCGGTGATGTGATCAGCATCATCGGTTCCAGTGGTTCGGGCAAAAGTACCTTTTTGCGCTGCATCAACCTGCTGGAGCAGCCGCATGCCGGCAAGATCCTGCTCAATAACGAAGAACTGAAGCTGGTGGCCAACAAGGATGGTGCCATGAAGGCTGCCGATCCGAAACAGCTGCAGCGCATGCGTTCGCGCCTGTCGATGGTGTTCCAGCATTTCAACCTGTGGTCGCACATGACCGCGCTGGAAAACGTCATGGAAGCACCCGTGCATGTGTTGGGCATGTCGAAAAAAGACGCCCGCGAGAAGGCTGAGCATTACCTGGCCAAAGTTGGTGTGGGCCATCGTAAGGATGCGTTCCCCGGCCATATGTCCGGTGGTGAGCAGCAGCGCGTGGCGATTGCCCGTGCGTTGGCGATGGAGCCTGAGGTGATGCTGTTTGACGAGCCAACCTCGGCCCTCGACCCGGAGCTGGTTGGCGAAGTCTTGAAAGTCATGCAGGACCTGGCCCTGGAAGGTCGGACCATGGTGGTGGTGACCCACGAAATGGGCTTTGCCCGTGAAGTGTCCAACCAGTTGGTGTTCCTGCACAAAGGCATTGTTGAAGAACGAGGCAACCCGCGCGAAGTGCTGGTCAACCCGCAGTCCGAGCGGTTGCAGCAGTTCCTGTCCGGTAGCTTGAAATAACCAGCGCTGCTTTTGTGCACTGAAATAGTGCATGCTTCACCCCCTGTAGGAGCGAGCTTGCTCGCGAAGAGCGTTAACGATAATGCGGGGCGCCTGATACCCCGTGGCGGTCTTGGGTTTTTCGCGAGCAAGCTCGCTCCTGCAGTGGATTATGTTTGTTTACGGGCTAGCATTGGCCCTTGTCTTCATTGCCGTTTTTCGTTTCGGATAGCCTTCCATGACAGCCCATCGCATCGGTTTCCTGATTTGGCCCAGCACTAAAGCCCTGACGCTTGCGCTGGCTGAGGAGGCCTTGCGCGTTGCCCAGCGGGTGCATCCGGATGTGGTCTACGAGGTGTCGTTCCTGCAAGCCGAGCCACCGGTCGAGGGGGAGTGGAAATTGCCCGGCGAACCCTGGGCCGGCAAGCTGGAAGGTTTTCAGAAACTGTTCCTGTTGGCCGATGAGCCGCCTACCGTCATCGCCTCGCAACTCGGTTCCGCCCTCAAGCAACTGGTGCGTGCCGGGTGTGTTATTGGCGGTTTGTCGGCCGGGGTGTACCCGTTGGCGCAACTGGGTCTGCTCGATGGTTATCGCGCCGCCGTGCACTGGCGCTGGCAGGACGACTTTTCCGAGCGCTTTCCCAAGGTCATTGCCACCAGTCATCTGTTCGATTGGGACCGTGATCGCCTGAGCGCCTGCGGCGGTATGTCAGTACTCGACCTGTTGCTGGCGGTCCTGGCCCGTGACCACGGCGCCGAACTGGCCGGTGCGGTCTCCGAAGAACTGGTGGTGGAGCGCATCCGTGAAGGCGGCGAGCGTCAGCGCATTCCGCTGCAAAACCGCCTGGGTTCCAGTCATCCGAAGCTGACCCAGGCGGTGTTGTTGATGGAGGCCAATATCGAAGAGCCGCTGACCACCGATGAAATTGCCCAGCATGTGTGCGTGTCGCGACGACAACTGGAGCGAATCTTCAAGCAATACCTCAACCGCGTTCCCAGCCAGTACTACCTGGAACTGCGCCTGAACAAGGCCCGCCAGATGCTCATGCAAACCAGCAAGTCGATCATCCAGATCGGCCTGTCGTGCGGCTTTTCCTCGGGGCCGCATTTCTCCAGTGCCTACCGCAACTTCTTTGGCGCCACGCCACGGGAAGATCGCAACCAGCGACGCAGCAGTAGCCCGTTCGAATTGTCGTCGGTACCGTCCGAGCGCGGCTAAGCACTCGGTTTGCCCATTGGGCGAAAAATCCTACGGCACTGCCGCAAACCCCTGTCATCTGTTTAAACTGCGCCTTTGCGACGCTATTTGTCGCATTGGCGTAAACCCACGAAAAACGCGGGTTGGCGCTATAAGAAGTTGTCGCTTGGCGACAAGGCCGCGCTGAAAACTGTCCTTACAATCCCTGCATCGCCCGCCAGTTCCAGGCAGGCGTTCCTCTTCAGGAGACTCCGATGTCCGTTGAGCAAGCCCCGGTGCAACGTGCCGATTTCGACCAGGTCATGGTGCCGAACTACGCACCTGCCGCATTCATCCCTGTGCGTGGCGAAGGTTCGCGCGTGTGGGACCAGGCGGGTCGCGAGCTGATCGACTTTGCCGGCGGCATCGCAGTTAACGTGCTGGGCCATGCCCACCCGGCGCTGGTCGGTGCACTGACCGCACAGGCCAACAAGCTGTGGCACGTCTCCAACGTCTTCACCAATGAGCCGGCCCTGCGCCTGGCCCATAAGCTGATCGACGCCACTTTTGCCGAGCGTGTGTTCTTCTGCAACTCCGGCGCCGAAGCCAACGAGGCCGCCTTCAAGCTGGCCCGTCGCGTGGCGTTCGACCGTTTCGGCAGTGAGAAATACGAGATCATCGCCGCGCTGAACAGCTTCCACGGCCGTACCCTGTTCACCGTCAACGTGGGTGGCCAGTCCAAGTACTCCGATGGCTTCGGTCCTAAAATCACCGGCATTACCCACGTTCCTTACAACGACCTGGCCGCGCTGAAAGCCGCGGTGTCGGACAAGACCTGCGCCGTAGTGCTGGAACCGATCCAGGGAGAAGGCGGCGTACTGCCGGCTGAGCTTGAGTACCTGCAAGGTGCGCGCGACCTGTGCGATGCCAACAATGCGCTGCTGGTGTTCGACGAAGTACAGACCGGCATGGGCCGTACTGGCAACCTGTTTGCTTACCAGCATTACGGGGTGGTGCCGGACATCCTCACCAGCGCCAAGAGCCTGGGCGGTGGTTTCCCGATTGCGGCGATGTTGACCACTGAGGCACTGGCCAAGCACCTGGTGGTCGGTACGCACGGCACCACCTATGGCGGTAACCCGCTGGCGTGTGCCGTGGGCGAAGCGGTGATCGACGTGATCAACACCCCCGAGGTGCTGGCCGGCGTCAATGCCAAGCACGACCTGTTCAAGGCGCGCCTGGAGCAGATTGGCGAGAAATACGGCATCTTCACCCAGGTACGTGGCATGGGCCTGTTGATTGGCTGCGTACTGAGCGATGCCTTCAAAGGCAAGGCCAAGGACGTGTTCAACGCCTGTGAGCGTGAAAACCTGATGATCCTGCAAGCCGGCCCGGACGTGGTGCGTTTTGCCCCGAGCCTGGTGGTGGAAGATGCGGATATCACTGAAGGCCTGGATCGTTTTGAGCGTGCTGTAAAAACACTCACGCAAGCCTGATTTGCCCTTCTGTAGGCGCGAGCTTGCTCGCGAAAATCGTTAACGATAACGCGGGGCACATGATGCCCTGCGGTGTTCTTGGGGTCTTCGCGAGCAAGCTCGCTCCTACAGAGGTTTTGAGCCCCCCTGTTTTTAATTATGGATTTTAAGGAGTGACACCATGCTGGTGATGCGCCCCGCGCAAATGGCTGATCTGGGCGAGGTACAGCGTCTGGCTGCGGACAGCCCGATTGGTGTCACTTCCTTGCCGGATGATGTCGAGCGCCTGAGCGACAAGATTGCGGCAAGCGAAGCGTCCTTCGCTGCCGAAGTGAGTTTCAACGGTGAAGAAAGCTATTTCTTTGTCCTTGAAGACACGGTTGCCGGCAAGCTGGTGGGCTGTTCGGCCATCGTTGCCTCTGCGGGTTATTCCGAGCCGTTCTACAGCTTTCGCAACGAGACCTTCGTCCATGCGTCCCGCGAACTGAAGATCCACAACAAGATCCACGTCCTGTCCCAGTGCCATGACCTGACCGGCAACAGCTTGCTGACCAGTTTCTATGTGGTGCCGGAGCTGGTGGGGTCGGCCTGGTCCGAGCTCAACTCCCGTGGCCGCCTGTTGTTTGTCGCCAGCCACCCCGAGCGCTTTGCCGACTCGGTGGTGACCGAAATTGTCGGTTATAGCGACGAGAATGGCGATTCGCCGTTCTGGGACGCCATCGGCCGCAATTTCTTCGATCTCAACTACGCCGCCGCCGAGCGCCTGTGCGGGTTGAAGAGCCGGACTTTCCTCGCCGAACTGATGCCCCATTACCCGATCTACGTGCCGCTGTTGCCCGATGAAGCCCAGGAAGCCATGGGCCAGGTACACCCGCGGGCGCAGATCACCTTCGACATCCTGATGCGCGAAGGCTTTGAGACTGACCACTACATCGACATCTTCGATGGCGGCCCGACGCTGCATGCGCGGGTCTCGGGGATTCGCTCGATTGCCCAGAGCCGCGTGGTGCCGGTGAAGATCGGCGAGATGGTCAAGGGCGTGGGCCGCCAGTACCTGGTGAGCAACGCGCAGTTGCAGGATTACCGTGCGGTAATGCTGGAACTGGACTACGCGCCAGGCAAGCCAGTGACCCTGGACCTGGAAGCAGCCGAAGCCCTGGGCGTCGGCGAAGGCGCCAGTGTGCGTCTGGTAGCGGTTTAAAAAGCAGAGTTTCGCGGGTGGCTGGAACCAGCGGCCCGTCTGAGGAGATAGCATGATCGTTCGTCCTGTACGCAGCAGCGATTTACCGGCCCTGATTGAGTTGGCGCGCAGCACCGGCACCGGTCTCACCACCTTGCCGGCCAACGAAGAGCGCCTGACCCACCGGGTGGGCTGGGCTGAAAAGACCTTTCGCGGCGAAGCCGGGCGTGGTGATGCCGACTACCTGTTCGTGCTGGAAAACGACGAAGGCCGCGTGGTGGGGATTTCCGCCATCGCCGGCGCCGTCGGCCTGCGTGAGCCGTGGTACAACTTCCGGGTTGGCCTGACGGTCAGCGCCTCCCAGGAGCTGAACATCTATCGCGAGATCCCTACGCTGTTCCTGGCCAACGACCTGACCGGCAACTCCGAGCTGTGCTCGTTGTTCCTGCATGCTGACTACCGCAACGGCCTCAACGGACGCATGTTGGCCAAGGCGCGGATGCTGTTCATTGCCGAGTTCCCGCAGTTGTTCGGCAGCAAGATCATTGCCGAGATGCGCGGTGTGTCCAACGATGCCGGGCGCTCGCCGTTCTGGGAGAGCCTGGGCCGGCACTTCTTCAAGATGGAGTTCAGCCAGGCCGACTACCTCACCGGCGTAGGCAACAAGGCGTTTATCGCCGAGTTGATGCCCAAGTTCCCGCTGTACACCTGCTTCTTGTCCGAGGACGCGCGCAACGTGATCGGCAAGGTCCACCCGGACACCGAGCCGGCCTTGAGCATGCTCAAGAGCGAAGGCTTCAGCTACCAGGGTTACGTCGATATCTTCGACGCGGGGCCTGCGGTGGAGTGTGAGACCAGCAAGATCCGCGCGGTGCGTGACAGCCAGGCACTGGTGCTGGCCATCGGCACGCCGGGGGACGACGCCACGCCGTTCCTGATGCATAACCGTAAACGTGAAGAGTGCCGCATCACCGCCGCACCGGCGCGCCTGGCTGCCGGCACCCTGGTGGTCGATCCGCTGACTGCCAAGCGTCTGCAACTGGTGGCGGGTGATCAAGTGCGTGCCGTACCGTTGTCTGCTGCCCGGGAGTCGAAATAATGAATGCGTTGTATATCGCAGGGAACTGGCTGGCGGGTCAGGGGGAGCATTTTGAGTCGCTGAACCCAGTGACCCAGCAAGTGATCTGGGCCGGCAAGGGTGCCACTGTCGAGCAGGTTGAGTCCGCCGTGCAGGCCGCCCGCCAGGCATTCCCGGCCTGGGCCACGCGCTCGCTGGACGAACGCATCAGCGTGCTGGAAACCTTTGCTGCGACCTTGAAAAGCCGCGCCGAAGAAATCGCCCGTTGCATCGGCGAGGAAACCGGCAAGCCGCTGTGGGAATCGGCCACCGAAGTCACCAGCATGGCCAATAAAATCGCGATCTCGGTGCAGAGCTACCGCGAACGTACCGGCGAGAAGAGCGGCCCGTTGGGCGACGCCACCGCCGTGTTGCGCCACAAGCCCCACGGCGTGGTCGCGGTGTTCGGCCCTTATAACTTCCCTGGCCACTTGCCTAACGGGCATATCGTCCCGGCGTTGCTGGCGGGTAATACCGTGTTGTTCAAGCCGAGCGAGCTGACCCCTAAAGTGGCCGAGCTGACGGTGCAGTGCTGGGTCGAAGCCGGCCTGCCCGCGGGCGTGTTGAACCTGCTGCAAGGCGCGCGGGAGACCGGGATTGCGCTGGCCTCCAACCCGGGCATCGACGGTCTGTTCTTCACCGGCTCCAGCCGCACCGGCAACCACCTGCACCAGCAATTCGCCGGGCGTCCGGACAAAATCCTGGCGCTGGAGATGGGCGGCAACAATCCGCTGGTGGTGGATGAAGTGGCGGATGTTGACGCGGCGGTCTACACCATCATCCAGTCTGCGTTCATTTCTGCCGGCCAGCGCTGCACCTGTGCCCGGCGCCTGTTGGTGCCGGAAGGCGCCTGGGGTGATGCCCTGCTGGCGCGCCTGGTTGCTGTCAGCGCGACGATTGCGGTGGGTGCATTCGACCAGCAGCCGCCGCCATTCATGGGTTCGGTGATCTCCCTGGCTGCGGCCAAGGCCTTGATGGATGCCCAGGAACTGATGCTGGCCAACGGCGCCGTGGCGCTGCTGGAAATGACCCAGCCCCAGGCGCAGGCGGCGTTGTTGACGCCGGGCATTATCGACGTGACGGCTGTGACCGAACGCGAAGACGAAGAGTTGTTCGGCCCGTTGCTGCAAGTGGTTCGCTACGCCGGTTTTGAAGCGGCGATTGCCGAGGCCAACAACACCCAATACGGCCTGGCCGCGGGCCTGTTGTCGGACTCCGAGGCGCGCTACCAGCAGTTCTGGCTGCAAAGCCGTGCCGGTATCGTCAACTGGAACAAACAACTGACCGGCGCGGCGAGCACCGCGCCATTTGGTGGGGTCGGGGCGTCGGGCAATCATCGCGCCAGTGCTTATTACGCGGCGGATTACTGCGCGTACCCGGTGGCCTCGCTAGAGACCTCAAGCCTGGTCTTGCCAGCAACACTGACCCCTGGCATTACGCTGATCTAAAAATGTGGGAGCGGGCTTGCTCGCGAATGCGGTCTGTCAGTTGATAGATTAGGTAACTGGTCCGCCGCCTTCGCGAGCAAGCCCGCTCCCACATTCGATCTGTGGTGTGATGAAGATTGTTTATAAAAACAGATGTTCGTGGAGCCTCGCCGATGAAATCCTGTGAAGTCAATTTTGACGGTCTCGTGGGGCCGACCCATAACTACGGCGGTCTGTCCTACGGCAACGTCGCATCCCAGAGCAACAGCCAGCAGTCTTCCAACCCCAGGGAGGCGGCGCTGCAGGGCCTGGCGAAAATGAAAGCCCTGATGGAAATGGGTTTTGTGCAAGGCGTGCTCGCCCCCCAGGAACGTCCTGACGTCGCCGCACTGCGCAGCCTTGGCTTTGCCGGTACCGACGCCCAGGTGATCCAGCAGGCGGCCAAGCACGCCATGCCGTTGCTGGTGGCCAGTTGCTCGGCATCGAGCATGTGGGTGGCCAACGCCGCGACCGTCAGCCCGAGTGCCGACACAGCGGATGGCCGCGTGCATTTCACCGCCGCCAACCTCAACTGCAAATACCACCGCAGCATCGAACACCCGACTACCAGCCGCGTGCTGGGGGCGATGTTTGCCGATCAGCAGCACTTCGCCCACCACGCCGCGTTGCCGGCGGTGGCGCAGTTCGGTGATGAAGGCGCGGCCAACCACACGCGTTTCTGCCGCGAATATGGCGAGGCGGGCGTAGAGTTTTTCGTGTTCGGCCGCAGTGCGTTCGACACCCGTTACCCAGCGCCACAAAAGTACCCGGCGCGCCAGACCCTCGAAGCGTCCCAGGCAGTTGCGCGCTTGCACGGCCTGCAGGATAGCGGGGTGGTCTACGGCCAGCAGAACCCGGCCGTGATCGACGCCGGGGTGTTCCACAACGACGTGATCGCGGTGGGCAACGGCGAAGTGCTGTTCTATCACGAGGATGCGTTCCTCAACACCGAGCAGATGCTCGCCGAGTTGCAGGCCAAGCTGGGCAAGGTCGGCGGCAACTTCCAGGCGATCTGCGTGCCACGGGCCCTGGTCAGCGTGGAAGATGCGGTGCGTTCCTACCTGTTCAACAGCCAGTTGCTGACCCGCGCCGACGGTTCGATGCTGTTGATCGTGCCCGAGGAGTGCCGCAACAACGAGCGCGTCTGGCAGTACCTGCAAGGCCTGACCAGCTCTGGCGGGCCGATCGCTGAAGTGAGCGTCTTCAACCTCAAGCAAAGCATGCAGAACGGCGGTGGCCCGGCGTGCCTGCGCCTGCGCGTGGCGCTGAAGGAAACCGAACTGGCGGCGGTCAATCCAGGGGTTATCATGACAGCACCGCTGTACGAAACGTTGACCCAATGGGTCGGCAAGCACTACCGCGACAGCCTGCGCGAAACCGACCTGGCTGACCCGCAGTTGCTGCTTGAGTGCCGTACGGCATTGGATGAACTGACGCAAATCCTTAAACTGGGCTCGGTTTATCCTTTCCAGATCAATTAACGCCACACGGCTGAGACTTATTTATGACCACAGATACCCTGAAGCTGATCCTTGAAGACACCGACGGCACCCAGCTGGAAACCTCCTGCACCCGTCTCGCCGTGGTGTGGCAGGGCAAGGAAATCTGGATCCAGCACGACGGCCGCGGCCAACTGCTGATCGGTGTGGACGTGGAAGAAGGTGACGCCGAATACGCCAACCTGCTGATGCGCCCCCTGGCCACCAACCTGATGAGCCTGCAACTGGAAATGGAACCGGCCGACGTTGAAGGTGATGACGACGATCACGTCCACGGCCCAGGCTGCAACCACTAAGGAAGCTGCTTTATGCTCGCCCTCGGCAAACTGCTTGAACTGACCCTCGCCGGTCGCGAACCGGCGCAAAAAATTCAACTGACTGTCGACGGCGTGCAGATGCGCTGGCTCAGTGAGGGCGCACTTGAAGTGCGGCCTGCGCAAGCTCGGGACAACGGCGCCGATGTGCTGCTGTCGTCCGGCATCCATGGCAACGAAACCGCGCCGATCGAATTGGCCGACCGCTTGCTGCATGGCATCGCCCGTGGGGAGATCAAGCCCCGCACCCGTATTCTGTTCCTGTTCGGCAACCCCGAGGCCATGCGTCGCGGCGAGCGTTACCTCGAACAGGACGTCAACCGGCTGTTCAATGGCCGTCACGAACAAAGCATCGGCCCGGAAGCGATGCGCGCGGCCGAGCTTGAGCAGTTGGCGCGTACTTTTTTCAGCGTGCCTGACCGCAGTCGCCTGCATTACGACCTGCATACGGCGATTCGTGGCTCGAAGATCGAGCAGTTCGCCCTGTACCCTTTCAAGGAAGGGCGCCAGCACTCCCGCGCCGAACTGGCCCGCCTGCGGGCGGCGGGGATGGAAGCGGTGCTGTTGCAGAACAAGACCTCCATCACCTTCACGGCGTTTACCTACGAACAGTTGGGTGCCGAGTCGTTCACCCTGGAGTTGGGCAAGGCCCGGCCATTCGGGCAGAACCAGGGCGTGGATGTCTCGCGCCTGGAAACCCGCCTCAAGCAGATCATTGAAGGCAACGAACCGGCCACCGAGGGCCTGGACGGCCTGAAGTTGTTCAGCGTGGCCCGGGAAATCATCAAGCACAGCGACGCCTTCACCCTGCACCTGCCGGCGGATGTGGAGAATTTTTCGCAGTTGGAGAAGGGCTATCTGCTGGCGGAAGACATCGCCAAGACCCGCTGGGTGATCGAAGAGGAGGGCGCGCGCATCATTTTCCCCAACCCCAAGGTCAAGAATGGCTTGCGGGCAGGCATCCTGATTGTGCCAACCACGGATGTTGGCCTGGCCTGAATCCCGAGACTAACTCGGTCGAATGGACTGCCCCCGAAAAGTTGGACAGTTTCAGCTAGCAGCCTCAGCA
>NZ_JAHIDY010000062.1:0-21329 GCF_018732265.1 Pseudomonas sp. TAE6080 | reverse complement strand
TGCTGCTGAGGCTGCTAGCTGAAACTGTCCAACTTTTCGGGGGCAGTCCATTTGAATGTGTTCACAAATCCAAATGTGGGAGCTGGCTTGCCTGCGATAGCGTTCTGAGCCTCATGCAAAACAAGAGGCTGCCTCAGTATATGGCGAATTTCCAACCCCACGCCAAACCCGCACAATTCCCGCCATGACGACCTTCCTCGCGTTCTACCAAAACCTCGGACCAGCCCTGACGCTGCTGGTGATCGGCACCTTCCTGCTGGCTGGCACCGTCAAGGGCGTGATCGGCCTGGGCCTGCCCACCGTCGCCATGGGCCTGCTCGGCCTGGCTATGCTGCCGGTGCAGGCTGCGGCCCTGCTGATCATCCCGTCTACCATCACCAACCTCTGGCAACTGGCCTTCGGTGGGCACTTGGGCGCCTTGAGCAAGCGCCTGTGGCCCATGTTCCTGCTGATTTTCCTCGGCACCGGGCTCGGTTCGCTGTGGCTGGGCATGGACGGTGGTGCATGGGTGGTGCGGGCATTGGGCGGGGCATTGCTGGTGTATGCGCTGTGCGGGTTGTTCCTGCCGGCGTTCAGCGTGCCTGCGGCCGCCGAGCGTTGGCTGGGCCCGGTGTGTGGCCTGCTGACAGGGATCATCACCTCGGCCACCGGCGTCTTCGTGATCCCGGCCGTGCCCTACCTGCAAGCACTGGGCTTGAGCCGTGACCAACTGGTGCAGGCGCTGGGCCTGTCCTTCACCGTCTCCACCCTGGCCCTGGCGGCCGGGCTGCTCTGGCGCGGTAACCTCGGTGCTGGCGAACTCAATGCCTCGCTGTTGGCGCTGGTGCCGGCGCTGCTGGGCATGTGGCTGGGGCAAAAGCTGCGCCAGCGTATCAGTGCCGTGCTGTTCAAGCGCGTGTTCTTCATCGGCATGGCGGCACTGGGCGGGCACTTGCTGATTGGCGGCTAGCGCAACAATCAAATGATTACTCGTGCTTGAAGGTCAAAAGTGTTTTGCCGATCCGTGACTTACTCACCCGAGGGGTTGCCCGTAGCCTGCGCTCATACATTTTCAGCCTTCAGGTTAACCCCCCATGAAAAAAGTTCTGTTGCTCAACGGTGGTAAAAAATTCGCCCACTCTGACGGTCGCTACAACAACACCCTGCACGACGCCGCCCTGGCCGTGCTGGACCGTGGTGGTATCGACGTGAAAGTCACCCATATCGACGCCGGCTATGACGTCGCTGAAGAAGTCGCCAAGTTCCTCTGGGCCGACGTGATCATCTACCAGATGCCCGGCTGGTGGATGGGCGCACCGTGGATCGTCAAGAAGTACATCGACGAGGTGTTCACCGAAGGCCACGGCAGCCTGTACGCCAGCGATGGCCGCACCCGTTCCGATGCGTCGCAGAAATACGGCAGCGGCGGCCTGATCCAGGGCAAGCAATACATGTTGTCGCTGACCTGGAACGCGCCGCAGGCGGCCTTCGACGATCCGAGCGATTTCTTCGAAGCCAAGGGTGTGGATGCGGTGTACTTCCCGTTTCACAAGGCCAACCAGTTCCTTGGCATGAGCGGCCTGCCGACGTTCCTCTGTGTGGACGTGATGAAACGCCCATCCATCGAGGCCGATGTGTTGCGCTACGAGCAGCATCTGGCCCAGGTGTTTAACCTGACGCTGTAATACGGCTAGTATCCACGCAGCCGTATTCACGAGGATTCACGTTGAAAGCCCGATCCGATGAGCTACAGATCTTTGTCTGCGTGATTGAATGCGGGTCGATTTCCGCCGCTGCCGAACAGGTCGGGCAGACGCCTTCGGCGGTCAGCCGTAGCTTGTCGCGGCTTGAAGCCAAGCTCGACACCACCCTGATCAACCGCACTACGCGGCGCATGGACCTGACCGAAGAGGGCAAGTACTTCTTCGAACAGGCCAAGCTGATCCTGGCGCAGATGGAGGAGTTGGAAGAGCGCCTGTCGTCGCGGCAGAAAACCCCGTCCGGGCGCCTGCGGATCAACGCCGCGTCGCCGTTCATGCTGCATGCCATCGTGCCGTACGTCGCCGAGTTCCGCCGCCTGTACCCGGATATCCAGCTGGAGCTCAACAGCAACGACCTGATCATCGACCTGCTGGAGCAGAGCACCGATATTGCGATCCGCATCGGCACCCTGGCGGATTCGACCCTGCACGCCCGCTCCCTGGGTTGCAGCCCGCTGCATATCCTCGCCAGCCCCGCGTACCTTGCGCAACACGGTACGCCGAGCACGGTGGCCGAGTTGGCGAACCACACGTTACTGGGTTTCACCCAGACCGAAACCCTCAACCACTGGCCGTTGCGCCATGTGCAGGGTGATCGCTGGCAGATCGAACCGGGGATTGCTGCGTCCAGCGGTGAAACCCTGCGCCAGTTGGCGCTGGAAGGGCAGGGGATCGCCTGCCTGTCGCATTTCATGACCATCGAAGACATCAACGCTGGCCGCTTGCAGACGGTGCTCGCCCCGTTCAACAGCGGTTATCGCCAGCCGATCAATGCGGTGTACTACCGCAACTCGCAGTTGGCCCTGCGTATCCAGTGCTTCTTGGACTTTATCCAGGAGAAGTTGGCGCGCTACGCCGACTAGCTGCGCTTTGCGCATTTGCGTACCATTCCCGGCCTCACTCCCCGCCACTCCCCGGTATACCCATGAAGCTCTCTCGTCTGCGCGCCGACGCCCTGGCCGGACTAACCACGTCTTTTGCCTTGCTGCCCGAATGCATCGCCTTTGCCCTGGTGGCCCACCTCAACCCGCTGATGGGGCTCTACGGCGCCTTCATCATCTGTACCTTGACCGCGTTGTTCGGTGGTCGGCCGGGGATGGTCTCGGGGGCGGCGGGGTCGATGGCGGTGGTGATCGTCGCGCTGGTGGTGCAGCACGGGGTGGAGTACTTGCTGGCGACGGTGCTGCTGGGCGGCCTGATCATGATTGCCTTCGGCCTGCTGCGCCTGGGCAAACTGGTGCGCATGGTGCCGCACCCGGTGATGCTCGGTTTCGTCAACGGCCTGGCGATCATCATTGCCCTGGCGCAACTGGAGCATTTCAAGAGCGGTGAGACCTGGCTCAGCGGCACGCCGTTGTATGTGATGACGGGGCTGGTGGCGGCCACCATGGCCATCGTCTACCTGTTGCCGCGCCTGACCCGCGCGGTACCGCCGGCGCTGGTGGCGATTCTCGGCGTGGGGCTTGCAGTGTACCTGCTGGGCTTGCCCACCCGCACCCTGGGCGACATGGCCCATATCGCCGGTGGCCTGCCGACCTTCGCGCTGCCGCAGATTCCCTGGACCCTGGAAACCCTCGGCATCATCGCGCCCTACGCGTTTTTGATGGCGATGGTGGGGCTGCTGGAAACCCTGCTGACCCTGAACCTCACCGATGAAATCACCGAGACCCGCGGCTACCCCGACCGTGAAAGCGTGGCCCTGGGCGCGGCGAATATGGTCAGCGGGGTGTTTGGCGGCATGGGCGGCTGCGCGATGATCGGGCAGACGGTGATCAACCTCAGCTCGGGCGGGCGCGGGCGTTTTTCCGGGGTGTTTGCCGGGGTGATGATCCTGCTGTTTATCCTGTTCCTGTCGCCGCTGATCGAGCGCATTCCCCTGGCAGCGCTGGTGGGGGTGATGTTCGTGGTGTCCCAGCAGACCTTTGCCTGGGCGTCGCTGCGGGTCATCAACAAAGTGCCGCTCAATGATGTGTTGGTGATCATGGCGGTGACGGTGATCACTGTCTTTACCGACCTGGCCACCGCGGTGCTGTGCGGGATTGTGATTGCCGCGCTCAACTTTGCCTGGCAACAGGCCCGCGAGCTGTATGCCGATGAACATCTGGAGGCGGATGGCAGCAAGCTCTACCGTTTGCACGGCACCTTGTTCTTTGCCTCGACCACGCCGTTCTTGAACCAGTTCGACCCGGCCAGCGATCCGGCCCAGGTCACGCTGGACTGCCGGCACCTGAGCTTTGTCGACTACTCCGCCATCGCGGCGTTGATGACCTTGCGCGAGCGCTACAGCAAGGCCGGCAAGCACCTACGGGTGCTGCACTTGTCGGAGCGCTGCAAGAAACTGCTTAAGCGTGCGCGGGTACAGCACGACTGACCCCCCTGTAGGAGCGAGCTTGCTCGCGAAAAGCGTCAACGATCACGCGGGCTTTCTGGATACACGCGGCGCTCTCAGGTTTTTCGCGGGCAAGCCCGCTCCCACAGGGATCAAGGTCCGACGAGGTTTTCCAGTTCTTCGGCGCGGGTCTGTGTCATGTCCAGCACACAGCCGGAGCCGTTGATCTGATCGATGCTGCCGCCGGTCGCGGAGCCGGCGAAGGCGCAATTGGCATCGCGGTATTTGATCCACAGGCGCTGCACATCCTGCAATTGCTGCTTGCGTGGGCCTTGCTGGGCCTGCAGTGCGGTCTTGTAGGCGCTGTTCAGGCGCTTGTCCTGGATCTTGGTTTCCTGGGCGTTGCAGCCGACTATCGCGGCGGTATTGCTGGCGCTGTCCAGGCACTTTTGCAGTGCCGGGCTGCTGGCCGCTGCGGTGCCGGACAAGGCCAGCAATAGCGCGCTGGCGGCGAGGGTTGTGCGGTTCATGGTGGATTTCCTGAGTGGGATTCGATGCGCAATCTATGACCGGAAAGCGGCAGTCGAGTTTCCCCTACCCGCTGCAGCCTGCATGTAAGAACTATCCCCTGATTTTCATCCTGGCTCTGTGGGCATGTCCCAAAGCGACAACGCTTATCCGTTCGCGAAAATTACTTTCATAAAATTTGAAAATACTCACAGGTAATGATTTATGAGTTTCACAACCAATTCGACGTGACCCTTTCCGAGGAGTACCGCATGGCCGCATCACCGGGCATCTGGCTGTTGGCATACGCTGCCATCGCCATCATTGCATTGATCGTGCTGATTGCACGTTATCGGCTCAATCCGTTTATCGTCATCACCCTGGTGTCCATTGGCCTGGCGCTGCTGGCCGGGATGCCGGCGGATACGATCATGGGCTCCTATGAAGCGGGTGTTGGCAAGACCCTGGGGCATATTGCGCTGGTGGTGGCCCTGGGCACGATGCTCGGCAAAATGATGGCCGAGTCCGGTGGTGCCGAGCAGGTGGCACGTACCCTGATCGACCGCTTCGGCGAGCGTAATGCCCATTGGGCCATGGTGTGCATTGCCTTCCTGGTGGGGCTGCCGCTGTTTTTCGAAGTCGGTTTTGTATTGCTGGTGCCGATTGCCTTTACCGTGGCCCGGCGCGTGGGTGTGTCGATCCTGATGGTCGGCCTGCCGATGGTTGCCGGCCTGTCGGTGGTACATGCTCTGGTACCACCACACCCGGCGGCGATGATGGCGGTGCTGGCGTACAACGCCTCCGTCGGGCAGACCGTGCTGTATGCGATTTTGATCGGTATCCCTACCGCGATCATCGCCGGCCCGGTGTATGCCAAGTTCATCGTGCCGCGCATTCACTTGCCTGCCGAGAACCCGCTGGAGCGCCAGTTCATCGAGCGCGAACCACGCACCCGTCTGCCAAGTTTTGGCCTGACCATGGGCACGATCCTGTTGCCAGTGGTGCTGATGATGATCGGCGGTTGGGCCAACCTGATCTCCACGCCCGGCAGCGGCTTCAACCAGTTCCTGTTGTTTATCGGCAACTCGGTGATTGCCTTGCTGGTGGCGACCTTGCTCAGCTTCTGGACCCTGGGCCTGGCCCAGGGCTTTAACCGCGAGTCGATCCTCAAGTTCACCAACGAATGCCTGGCACCGACCGCCAGCATCACCTTGCTGGTGGGCGCGGGCGGTGGCTTGAACCGGATCCTGGTGGACGCCGGGGTGACCCACGAAATCCTCGGCATGGCCAATGCCTTCAACCTGTCGCCGCTGGTGATGGGCTGGTTGTTCGCCGCGCTGATGCGCATTGCCACCGGCTCGGCCACTGTGGCCATGACCACCGCTTCGGGCGTTGTCGCACCTGTGGCCCTGGGCCTGGGTTATCCACACCCGGAATTGCTGGTGCTGGCGACCGGTGCTGGCTCGGTGATCTTTTCCCACGTCAACGACGGCGGCTTCTGGCTGATCAAGGAATACTTCAATATGACGGTGATCCAGACCTTCAAGACCTGGACCGTGCTGGAGACTTTGATTTCGCTGGTCGCCTTCGGTCTGACCTACGGCCTGTCTCTTGTTTTATGAGCCTCATCCTGTAACCCGGAGACTCCATGGACATCCTCTACCAGATCCGCGCCCGCCAGGATTCCTTCAGCGCCGGTGAAGGGCGTATCGCCCGGCTGATGCTTGACGATGTGGGCTTCGCCGCATCCGCCAGCCTGGAAGAGTTGTCCCTGCGCGCCGAGGTCAGCACCGCCACCCTGTCGCGCTTTGCCCGCAGCGTCGGTTGCCGTGACTTGCGTGACCTGCGCCTGCAACTGGCCCAGGCCAGCGGCGTAGGCAGCCGTTTTCTCGACCCGGCGGGGTTGCCCGAGCAGTCGGCGTTTCATCGGCAGATCCTCGGTGATATCGAAGCGACCTTGCGCCAGCACCTGTCGGGCTTCAACCAGGCCGCTTTTGTCGATGCGGTGAACCTGTTGGGCAAGGCGCGGATGACCCACGCGTTCGGCATGGGCGGCCCGTCGAGCCTGTGCAGCGACGAGTTGCAGGTGCGCCTGGTGCGTTTGGGTTATCCGATTGCGGCCTGCCATGACCCAGTGATGATGCGCGTCACCGCCGCGACATTGGGACCGGAGCATGCGCTGATTGTCTGCTCCCTGACTGGCCGCACGCCCGAGTTGCTGGGCGTGGTGGAACTGGCCCGCAACTACGGCGCTCGGATTGTCGCCATCACCCTGGCCGATTCACCGCTGGCACAATTGGCCGACGTGCTGCTGCCACTGCAACCGGCCGAAACCAGTTTTATCTACAAACCCACGGCGGCGCGCTACGGCATGCTGCTGGCCATTGATGTGCTCGCTACCGAACTGGCCCTGGCCTTGCCGGACGACAACCAGGAGCGTCTGCGTCGGATCAAGCTGGCCCTGGACGACTATCGCGGTGGCCCTGACAGCCTGCCGCTTGGAGATTGAGATGAAGTACCACACGCTGATCCGCCAGGCGCTGATCATTGATGGCAGCAACACACCGGGGTATGTCGCTGACGTGGGCGTGCGTGATGGGCGTATCGAGAAGATCGGCGACTTGTCGGCCGCCCAGGGCGAGCATGAGGTCGATGCCCGTGGCCGCGTATTGGCGCCAGGCTTTATCGACGTGCACACCCATGACGACACGGTGGTGATCCGCCACCCACAGATGCTGCCCAAGCTCAGCCAGGGCGTGACCACGGTGATTGTCGGCAACTGTGGCATCAGCGCCTCGCCGGTCAGCCTGCGGGGTGATCCACCGGACCCGATGAACCTGCTGGGCAAGGCTGAGGCGTTTGTCTATCCACGCTTTATCGATTACCGCAGCGCCGTGGAAAACGCCCAGCCGGCGCTCAACGTCGCGGCATTGATCGGCCACACGGCGCTGCGCAGCAACCACATGGATGACTTGCAGCGCAGCGCCACGCCGACTGAAATCGCGTTGATGCGTGCGCAATTGCAAGAAAGTCTTGAAGCGGGCGCCCTCGGCTTATCCACAGGCCTGGCCTACGCCAGTGCGTTCAACGCCGACACTGACGAAGTGCTGCAACTGAGTGAAGAACTGACAGCGTTTGGCGCGGTGTACACCACCCATTTGCGCAGTGAATTCGAACCGGTGCTGGAGGCCATGGATGAGGCGTTTCTGATCGGCCGCCACGCCAAGGCGCCGGTGATTATCTCCCACCTCAAATGCGCCGGCGCGGGCAACTGGGGGCGCAGTCCGCAACTGCTGGCGTCCCTGGAACAGGCGGCCAAGACCCATCCGGTGGGCTGTGATTGTTATCCCTATGCCGCCAGCTCCTCGACCCTGGACCTCAAGCAAGTCACCGATGCCTTCCGTATTACCATCACCTGGTCGACGCCGCACCCGGAAGTAGGCGGGCGAGACTTGCAGGACATCGCCGCCGAGTGGGACGTGTCCTTGATGGACGCTGCCCGCCGCCTGCAACCGGCGGGCGCGGTGTATTACGGAATGGACGAGGCCGATGTGCAACGCATCCTCGCCCATCCACTGTCGATGGTCGGCTCTGATGGCCTGCCGGAAGACCCATTCCCCCATCCGCGCTTGTGGGGCGCATTCCCGCGGGTACTCGGACATTTCAGCCGCGACCTCGGACTGTTCCCGCTACACACGGCGGTACACAAAATGACCGGCTTGTCGGCCGCGCGATTTGGCCTGGCCGGGCGCGGTGAAATCCGCGAAGGACACTGGGCCGACCTGGTGCTGTTCGACCCGCTGCGGGTACGGGATGTGGCGGATTTCAAGGACCCGCAACGCGCTGCCGAAGGCATCGACGGGGTATGGATCAATGGCGTGTTGAGCTATCAGGCCGGACAAGCGAACGGGCAACGGGCAGGGCAGTTTCTGGCGCGCTCCGGGGATTTGCGCCGGGGGTTTGATGTGCTGCGCTAGGGTTCTGTCATTTCTCTTGGCCGGGCCTTTATAGTGAGGGTTTTCAGACAAGGAGCCAGCGCCATGCACTTAGGAAAAGTCACCCCGATCCTGCGCACGTTCGATGAGGCCAAGGCCCGGGAGTTCTACGTCGATTTTCTCGGCTTCAAGGTCGATTGGCAGCACCGCTTCGAGGACAATTTCCCGTTGTACCTACAAGTGTCGCGGGGGGACTGTGTGCTGCATCTGTCCGAGCATCATGGCGATGCGTCACCCGGCGCGGCGGTGCGGATCCAGGCCGAGGGGCTGGACGCTTACCTTGGGCAATTGCAGGCCAAGGATTATCGCTTTGCCAAGCCCGGGATCGAGCAAACCCCTTGGGGCACACGGGAGATGAGCATCAAGGATCCGTTTGGCAATCGGCTGGTATTTGTCGAGGAAGGCGAGGGCTGATTGACAAATTGCAGGCAATAAAAAACCGCCTTAGTAGGGCGGTTTTTTATTGCAATCCCAGTTAGCAGCCAGGGTTGCTCTCTCAAAAGACGCAATCGACTCGCAGGAATATTAGCGCTGTTCATATCGGCCTGCAAGATTGAGCGCTGATCGTTTTTGGAGCTTTTCTCGCGTCAACTCTGGCTGCAAAAGGCTGCAATAAGTCTCCCGTCCAATACTGGATATTTGACCACGGTTGGTCACACTTTTGGCCTAAATGTTGGTTAGGATCTTCCCCGTTCTGCGTTTGTCGCTTTTGGGGGCGTCGGGTACGCACGCGAATTCTGGACCGGCCGCCACGGGCTAGTAATCCGTGCCGGATTCATGCGGAAGGACCATTAGCCCAGCCACCTCAAAAGATGCAGTCGACTAGCGTCCAAAGGCTCACATGTTCCGGTAAGTGCGCTGGAGGTAAGGCCCGACTCAAGGAGGGCCGAGTATGTCCAAGTTTGCACGACGTACGTGGGACCTCGTAGTGAATTGCTTGCGTGTTTATCACGTCTGGAAATTCCTGCGAGACAGCTTCGATGACCGTTAAGGCCTGAGAAGCGCAGCCGCCCCGGTTTTGGCCGGGGCGGCTTTTTGTTTACACCCGGAAGTGGCTGACCATCTGCTGCAACTGGCTGCCCAGGCGTGCCAGTTCTACGCTGGATTTAGCTGTCTCGTCGCTGGCCGTTGCGGTCTGCTCCGACACATCACGCACATTGACGATGCTGCGGCTGATTTCTTCGGCCACGGCGCTTTGCTGTTCGGCAGCGGCGGCGATCTGCTGGTTCATCGACTGGATGTTCGACACCGTGCGGGTGATGTTCTCCAGGGAGACGCCGGCCTTGCGGGTCAGCTCGACGCTGCTGTCGGTCAGGCTGCGGCTGTTGTTCATCACATTGGCCACTTGCTGGGTACCGTTCTGCAAGCCGGCGACCAGGCCTTCGATTTCCTCGGTGGATTTCTGCGTGCGCTGGGCCAGGCCACGTACTTCGTCGGCGACCACGGCAAACCCGCGCCCGGCTTCACCGGCACGGGCGGCTTCGATGGCGGCGTTGAGCGCCAGCAGGTTGGTCTGTTCGGCCACGGCCTTGATCACGTCCATTACGCTGCCGATCTTGTTGCTCTCTTGTTGCAGGTGCGCCATGGCGTCGGTGGAGCGCGCCACTTCGTCGGCCAGGCGTTCGATCTGGGCGATGGCTTCGGCCACCACCTTGTCGCCTTCACGGGCCTGGCCATCGGCGGCGGATGCGGCCTGGGAGGCTTGTTCGGCGTTGCGCGCGACTTCCTGCACGGTGGCAGTCATCTCGTGCATGGCCGTGGCGACCTGATCGGTTTCGATCTTCTGGCTGTTGACCCCGGCGCTGGTCTGCTCGGTCACGGCCGACAGTTCTTCGGCGGCACTGGCGATCTGCGTGACGCCATCACGGATCCCGGAAATCAGCTCGCGCAAGGTCGTGCCCATGCGCTGGATGCCTTGTTGCAGCACACCCAGTTCATCACGGCGGGTCACCTGGATGTTGTGGCTCAGGTCGCCGGAAGCGATGCGCTCGACCACGGCCAGGGTTTCCCGCAATGGGCGGGTGATCTGCCGGGTGATGACCAGTGCGGCGATAATCCCCACCAGCAATGCCAGCAACGTGCTGATCAGTTGCAGGCTACGGGCCCGGGCGCTTTCTGCGTCGCGGCGTTGCAGTTGGATGTCATACAGCGCTTCGCTGCGCGACACGATATCGGCGCCCTGCACGGTCATTTCCTGGCGGGCGAGGACGATATTGGCATTGGCGGTTTTATACACTTGCAGCGCATTGCGGTAGGCGCCCAGGGCGTTTTCCAGGGCGCTCAGCTCGGCTTGCTGGGACTCACCGAACACGTTCTTCAAGCCTTTGAGGCCATTGATCGCCGATTCGATTTGCGCCACTGCACGGGCTTCGGTATCCGGGTTGACGTTGCCGGTGTAGCCGCGCACTTCATAGCGGGCGACCTGGAACTCTTCCTTGGCGTGGTTGACGGCTTCGTACTGGGCGAAGCGCTCACTGCTCTCAGGCATCTGCCGCACGCTGCGGTCCAGGGCTGCAATCACCAGGCCGGCGGCGTCGGCGCGCTCGCCCATGGTTTGGCGTGCCGCATTGCCGTTACGGTAGGCCTCGCGCATCTTGTTCAGCGACTGCCGGTAGGCGGTGATGATGTCTTTCTGCTCGGTCAGCAGCTTGAGGTTTTCCGGGCTCTTGAAGCTGTTGATCAGTTGTTGCTGCTGCTCGGCAAAGCTGTCGAGGGTGGCCTGGACATTCTGCGCCACGGCTTCGTCGCCGTTGGCGAGCATGTATTGCAGGCGCACGATACGCAGTTTGGTCAGCGATGCGTTGAGCTGGGTGATGTCGCTCATCCAGTTGCTGCGGTCGATCAGGCCACCGAGGCTGGTCCAGCCGGTCAGGGCCAGGATCGAGGTGAGCACCAGCACCAGGCCGAAGCCCAGGCCCAGTTTCAAGTTGACGCTGATGTTGCCAAACCATGTATTCATCGAGTTCCTCCAGGAACAGATTGCGTGTACATCAGTTGCTGGAAGGTCGCCCAGCCGATGGATAATCAGGACGTATCGGCAGCCAGGGCGAGAGCTGAAACGGTTTTTTCGTGAAGGCAGGATTCGCGGATGAGCGGTCACTTAAGACAAGCGCCCGCAAGGGGCGCATACAGACGGGTCAATATTGGCAGGCGATGTTCGCAGGCAGAATGCTCAGGACCAGGCATGACGCAGTATTCCGGCTCAGGTGCAGGCGATTGTGAGCAATGCGTGGGTGCCGGGCCTGGCCCTCTGCTTCGCCGCTATTGGGGTTGACGTCGAAGCGCGGGAAATTGCTGCTGGATATGTCCAGACGCAGGCGATGGCCTTTTTTGAACAGGTTGCAGGTGGCGAACGGCTCGATGGTCACCTTCACCCGCTCACCGGGTGCCAGCGGTTTGGGGTGCTCCCAGGAGTCGCGATAACGGCAGCGCCGGATGCCGTCGGTGATGTTCATCGCAAAACCCTCCGGGTAATCGGCGCTGGGTGGGTAGACGTCCACCAGTTTGGCGGTGAAGTCCGTGTCCGGGGCGTCGCTGTCGATCCACAACTCGATCTGTACCGGGCCTGCGACGATCAGGTCCTCGGCCAGGGGCGCGGTCTGGAAGACCAGCACATCGTCGCGCTCGGACAAGGGGCGATTGTCGCCACGGCTGCCAAAAAAGTCTGCGCGCTCACGTTGATCGAAAGCGCCGCCGACAAAGATCGGTGCGCCGGAGGTCAATGCTCCGCCCACGGTGGGCACGGGGTTGGCCGGGTCGGCGTAATAACCCAAGGCGGCCTCGTCTGCGCTGGGCAAGCGCTGCGTCAACTGGCGTTGTGCGTCCAGGTACAGCGTCAACGATTGGCTGCCGGGCAGTGGCCATTGCTGCGCGTGCAACCAGCGGCCGCCATGGCGCAGGCGTCCGTTTTCATCCTGGGTGCCGCTGCCGCCCCCCATCAAGAACACCTTCACGCTGGCCGGCGGTTGTGGCGTCTCGGGCTTGAGGGACTGTTCGAACCATTGCAGGCGACAGCTCAACCAGTCCTCGGCCACCTGGCCGTCAAAGGCGGCCTGGGGGCCGAATTCCACATCACCGCTGTGGCTGATGTTGCGGTCACCGTGCAACCACGGCCCCATGATCAACTGTTGCGGTGCGCTGCTGGCGCGGTTGAAGGCGGTGTAGTTGGCCAGGGTCGAGCTGACATAGGCGTCATACCAACTGGACATGAACAACACCGGAATATCCGGCAACGCTGCGTAATGGCCTTCGGCATAAATACCCGGCTTCTGCCAATAAGGGCCAAAGCTGCCCTGGGCCCACTGTTCCAGCAGATAGGCCTCGTACTCGGGCACATGGCGCAACGGCGATTGGCCCGCCTGCCAGGGCATGCGGCGGAACCACTCATGGATATCTTCGGCTTCCAGCGCCTGGCGCACTTGCGGATCGGCCAGGGCGGCCGGGCTTTCCTTGGCCTGGCGAAACGCCCAGGTGGCCTGCTTGAGTTCAAGCGCACCGCCCTGGCGAATCCCGCATTGGTAGGCGTTGGCGAAGCCGCCGCTGTCCAGCACCATCGCGCTCAAACCCGGCGGATGCAGGCAGGCCATCGCCAGTTGGGTGTGGGCGGCATAGGACAGGCCCATGCTGCCGATCTTGCCGTTGCACCATGGCTGGCCCACGATCCAGGCCAGGGTGTCGAACCCGTCTTCGCCTTCGGCGGTGTACTTGGTAAACACGCCTTCTGACGCATAGCGTCCGCGACAATCCTGGAAAATTGCAACAAAGCCCCGGGCGGTAAACCGGGCGGCCATTTGCTCGCGGGAGATGTGCTGGCCGTCGAGCTGTTTTTCCGAACGCGACGGCTTGCTCTTGTCATAGGGCGTGCGTTCGATCACTACCGGGAACGGTCCTTCGCCGCCCGCCGGCAGGTAGATATCGGTCGCCAGGTGGATGCCGTCGCGCATGGCGATCATCTGGTTGTGCAGGGTTTGCATAGGTAAAACACTCATCGACTCAATATCCGGTGTGCACGGCAATGGCCAGCAGCACCATCGCCAGCACCGCATAGATCAAGAACAGCGGCAGGATATAGCGCGCCCATTGGCCCCAGCCGACGTTGGCAGTGGCCAGCAGTACCAGCAGGCCGCTGGAGGTCGGGGTGATCATGTTGGTCAGGCCGTTGCCCATCAAAAAGGCAAACACGGTGGTTTGCGGGCTGACCCCGGACAACTGGCCCAGCGGGCCGAAGATCGGCATGGTCACGGCGGCCTGGCCGGAGGTGGAGGGGATCAGCACGTCCAGTCCAAGTTGCGCGAAGAACATGCCGTAGGCCGAGACCACCGGGCCGTGGTCGCCGACCAGGTTGGCCAGGCTGTTGACGATGGTGTCCAGCACCTGGCCGGTGCTGAGGATGATTTCCACGGCAGTCGCCAGGCCGATCAGTACGCCGGCGATCAGCACTTTTTTCATGCCGTCGACAAAGGCGCTGGCGGCGGTGCTGGCGGCCAGGCCGGCGATCACCGCGAAAGCCACGGTCAGCAGCAGGTAGAACGCCGACAGCTCATGGTATTTCCAGCCCCAACGGTTAGAGGCATAGACCAGGAAACCAATGCCACCACCGAGCACCAGCAGGTTCAACAGGTGGCGAACGGGCAGGGGTTTGCTTTCGAAGGTGATCTGCGCGCTGGCATCAAACCCGTGCTTGCGAATGCTCCACAGCACGAACGCGATGCCCACCAGCAAGAAGGTGCAATAGGCCGCGACGCGCATGCTCAAGCCGCTGAAAATTGGCAGGCCGACCATGGGTTGGGCTACCGACAACGCCACCGGGTTGGAGATCGACGCCAGGTAGCCGATCTTCACCGAGATGGTGACGATGGCCAGGCCAATCAGGTTCGACAGCCCCAGGCGATTGGCCATGGCGACCATCAACGGCACGATCAGGATGAATTCCTTGGCCAGCCCCATAAAGGTGCTGCCGGCAGAAAACACCAGCATCAGGCTTGGCACCAGCACATAGATATTGCCCCGGGTCAGCCCCAGCAGGCGCTCCAGCCCGGCATCGATCACCCCGGCCTTGTTCAGCACGCCGAACATGCCGCCGATGAACAGCACCATGAAAATCAGCGCCGCACGCTTCTCGATGCCTTGGGGTATGGCCATGAAACCCTCCACCAGCGATACCGGGCGGGCCACGGTGTCGCCGGCCTTGCGCGGTTCCAGGGAGAACAACTGGCTGAAGGCGTCCTGCTTTTCCAGCACCTGGTAGGAGCCTGGTACCACCAGGCCATTCTGGCGCTGGAACTTGCCGGCGTTCACCGCGTAGGTGAACGCCACGGCGAGCAGAACGATGCTCAACAGAATGATCGCCGGGTTGATTTGCTTGCGTTGCACGGGTTTGTCTGCAGCCGCCTCGGTGGGCGGCGGGCTACGGAGGATCTGCGGTTCGGTCATGCTGGCGGCCCCGGCGCGGCCCCGTCTGAGCGGGGTGCGTGCGCTGTTATTGTTGTGGGTAGTGACGCTTGGTTGGGCGGACACTAGGGCAAAGTTTGGCCGGCCACAACGTTATGCGTGGGGCGGGTTGGGGTATGCGTTTTACACAAAACCGCTCCTGCCAATTGCGGTCACGGGAGTGTGCTCAGGCGTTGCTTGAGGTGCTCGGCAAAGGCCGTTACCAACTGCGAGCGAGGTTCATCAGCACGGAATGCCAGGCCAAATTCATAGGGCAGCGCCGGGCGAAACGGGCGGCTGACAATCGGCAAATGCATGAAGTGGCTGGCCAGTAAACCGTTGACGATCGATACCCCCAGCCCTTCGGCGACAAAGCTGCATGCAGCCCCGACCGAGTGCACTTCTACCCGCACTTGCGGTGTCAGGTTGGCCGCGCGGAACATCTGGTTCAGCTCGGTACGCACTGCCCGTTGCCGGCCGAGCATCACCAGCGGCACATTGCGCAGATGCTGTACCTCGATAAATTCATGCCGGCTCAACGGGTGGTCGGCCGGCATCACGCACACGCCTTCAGTGCGCAGCATCGGCTCGATATCAAAGTCGGGCATCTCGGTGGGCAGGCGCACAAAACCCAGGTCGGCGGAACGGTCCAGTACGGCGCGCTCGATCATGTCGTAGGAGCCGGTCAGCAGTTCGACCACGATGTCTTCATGGTCCTTGAGAAAGTCCGCGACAATACGCGGCAACAATTCCTGGGTCATGCTGGTAGGCACGCCGACCTTGAGCAGGCTTTTGCGTGAACGGCCCACACGCATCTCATCGGCCAGGCGCTGGATACGCTGCATGCCGTCCACCAATCCTGCAACTTCGGTGAGCAGTTCCTCGGCCTCTGGCGTGGCCATCAAGCGGCCCTTTTTGCGCAGGAACAGGGCAAACCCCAGGGCGTCCTCCAACTGGCTCAACAGGCGGCTGACCGCAGACTGCGACAAGCCCATGCGTGTGGCTGCGCCGATGGTCGAGCCGGTGGACATGATCGCCTTGAAGGCTTCGAGTTGCTTGAAGTTCACCGTGGATTTCCTGTCGAAGGGCGGCTTTGCGCATAGCGTCATGCGCTTCTCGCATAACGTTGTGGGGCGTTCGGCAAGCCGTTAGTGTCCGCCCCAATGTGACCTGGCGTCCAGCCTGGCACACGGAGCAACTGCCCATAAAAATCGACAATACGGCATTGAGGAAACAGTTATGCGTGAGCTTTTCACCAGGGGCGGCGTGGTCACCGCCAGTGTGTTGGCGAGTCTGTCGCCGTCGTTGATGGCCCAGGGGTTCTGGGAGGATTCCCAGGGCAAACTGACCCTGCGCAATTACTATTTCAACGACGGTTATCGCGATGGTGGCGAGGACCGCAAGGAGTGGGCGCAAGGCTTTTTGCTCAACCTGCAATCGGGCTACACCGAGGGGCGCGTAGGTTTTGGCCTGGATGCCCTGGGGCTGTCAGGGATCAAGCTCGACTCCAGCCGCACCCACTCAGGCACCGGTTTGTTGCCGGTCCACGATGATGGACGCGCCGCCAATGAGTTTTCCAGCCTCGGCGTGACCGCAAAAATGCGCATCGGCGCCGCCGTGGTGAAAACCGGCACCTTGTTGCCGAAGATTCCGGTGTTGGTACACAACGATGGGCGCCTGCTGCCCCAGACGTTTCGCGGCACCCAGATCGAATACACGGGTATCCGCAACCTGTACCTGCACAGCGGGCACCTGGATCAATTCAAACAGCGCAACTCCACCGACAGCGTGGATATTTATCCACAGGGCTACAGTGGCAAAAAGGGTAGCGACTTCGACTTCGCGGGCGCGACCTATGCCTTCACGCCTACGCTCAGCGGCACCTGGTACTACGGGGAAATGCGTGAATTCTATCGCCAGCAATTCCTCGGCCTGGTGCATAAGCAGCCGCTGGGCCCGGGTAGCCTGACCAGCGATCTGCGCTATTTCATCAGCAACGAAGCGGGCGAGGCACGTAATGGCAAGGTCGACAGCGATATGTTCAGCGGCCTGTTCACCTATCGGTTGGGGCCGCAGGCGTTGGGCGTGGGCTACCAGAAGGTCAGCGGTGATACCGCGCTGCCCTATGCCAGCGTGTCGACGGTGTACTCCTTCAGCAACGCCGGGGTCGGCAAGTTTATCCAGGCTGGCGAGCAAACCTGGATGCTGCGCTATGACTACGATTTAGCCGCCGTGCTGCCGGGCCTGAGTTTCATGACCCGTTACTACAAGGGCCAGAACGGCGACTTCAAGGGCCGCGAAGCCCGTGAGTGGGAGTCCGACACCAACCTGCGCTACGTGATCCAGGACAGCACGCTCAAAGGCCTGGGCGTGGAGTTGCGCAAGGCGACCTACCGTTCGACCTACGCCAGTGACCGCGATAACTACCGGGTCTACCTGACATACGACCTGGCGCTCTGGTAAGCCTTACTGTTCGACAAAGTAGTAGGGGCGGCTGCCCACGGTGATTTGCTTGAGGGTGGTGACCGGGGTCGTCAGTTCTTCGATGCGATCGAGCAAGGCCACGTTGCCCGGCTGGGCATCGAGATAGGCACGCAGTTGCGCCTGGGTTTGCAGGATCGGCAAGTTGCGCATGGTGTAAAACACCGTGGCGCCGGCCACGCGCTCATTGGGTTGATAGAGCACCACATGACGGCCTTGGTGCTGGAGCGCCTGGACTTGGCTGGTCAGGGGCACGAAGGACTCGCGTCGATCGGCCTTGGGTGCATACCAGATCGCGGCACCCAGGTAGCAGGTGATCACCAGGGCAAACACGCCGGTGATCAAGCCACGGCGATAAGTGGGCAGGCGGTCGAGCAGGACTGCGCCGTACTCGGCCGCGAGGACGGCCGCCGCCGGGGTCAGGGCCATCAGATACACAACGCGTTTGCTGGATGCGAAGGTCAGCAGGGTAAATTGCGCCACTAGCCACAGGCTGAAAAACAGCAGGTAACGATTGCTCGCCAGGCTTTTGCGAAAGTGCCACAGGCCCAGGTACACCAGGATGTTCCACGGCAAAAAAGCTTCGGGCAATTTGGCGAGGTAGTAGTAGATCGGCTCGTAATGCCCGGCTTCGACGAAGGAGCCGCTGAAACGTCCGACACTGTTGGTCCACAACACCTCGCCGACTGCCTGCATCCCGCCGCGTTGATACAGCAATCCCAGCCAGATCAGCAGCGGCACCAGCGCGAGCAAAGTGAATACCCCCGGTTTGAGCCATTGGCCGAGCTGCAAGCGTTTGTCCATCAGGCTGGTGCAGGCCAGGTAGGCGAATATCACGATGCCCGGCATCGCCAGGCCCAGCACGCCTTTGCTCAAGGTGGCGATTACCATCCCCAGGGTAAACAGCAGCCAACTGCCCGCGTTAGACGCGTCTCGGGATTCGGGGCGCGTGGCCTGGTAGAACGCCAGCAACGCCAGGGTTACGCCGAGGCTGAGCAACGCATCTTCACCCACGCCGCGCACGTTGCTCCAGTAACTGGCCATCGTCGCCAATATCAGCGCGGCGCAAAACGCCAGAGGCTTGGGCCGCCCGAACCGGCGCAGCATGCCGTACAGCAGCATCACACTGAACAAACCGGCAAACGCCGAGGCTAGCCGCACCGCGCCAGTGCTGGCGCCAAACAGGCGAATCGCCCCGGCATCCAGCCACAGGCTCAGGGGCGGTTTTTCCAGGAACGGCTCATCGAACAGACGCGGCACCACCCAGTCGTTATCCAGGTGCATGGCCATGGCAATCCCGGCCACCCGGGCTTCGGTGGAGCCTTGTAGCTCGTGATTGCCCAGGGCAACAAAGAACAGCAGACCGGCAAGCAGCAACAGCAGCGGGGCAGGGCGTGTCATGGGGAGGGTTACCGGATGCAAGGGGGTAGCGTTCGAGTATACGAAGGCAATCCTTAACCAATTGTGAACGTCCGAACGATGGGGAGCTTGTTGCGAATTGGCCTGCCAGGTGGCCTGGAAGTGGTCGGTTTGCCGCCACCTTGGGAACCTACCATTGCCGGGTCCCGAGCCACACCGGAGCGGGGGTTCCTACAGGAGAGTGCAATGACTAACGACCCACAGGCAATCGTGGTACGAGCCGTGCAGCCCGATGACTATGAGCAATGGCTGCAACTGTGGCTGGCCTATCAGGACTTTTATCAAGTCACCCTGGATGAGACGACGACCCGCACCGCCTTCAGCCGCTTGCTCGATGCCGATGAAGCCATGGCCTGCGCCGTGGCAGTCCAGGGCGATGAGTTGGTGGGGTTGGTGCACGCGGTGTTGCATCGCTCGACCTGGGCAGTCGCTGACTTTTGCTACCTTGAAGACTTGTACGTGGCCCCCACGGTACGTGGCGGCGGCACCGGCAAATTGCTGATCGAATGGGTCCAGCGTTATGCGCAATACCACGCCTGTGCACGGTTGTACTGGCATACCCAGCAGACCAATAAACGCGCGCAAAAACTCTACAACTGGATCGCCGAAGACTCGGGTTGCATCGAGTACCGGATGGCCCTGTAACGCCCGCCCGCGAAGCTCGCCGATATTGGTCGTGGACATATCGGCGGCAGCGCACAAAGATGCGTGCCTTACGCGCATTTGGCCAAGTCGATGACCCACAACCTTGAACTGGACACGCTGAAGATCCGCCTGACGGACCCCAAGCTGGCCGCCCTGGATTTGCGTGTGCGGGTGCAGCGCGTGCTGCGCCAGTTGATCCTGGAAGGCATCCTCGCACCTGGCAGCCGCCTGCCCGCCACGCGCACGCTGTGCAAGTCCCTGGGTATTTCACGGGATACCGTGGAAATGGCCTACGTCCAATTGCAACTGGACGGTTACCTGTGTCGGCGCGAAGGCTCGGGCAGTTTCGTCTCTGAAAAGATCGGACCGAGCCTGCTGGGCGCGCGCAAGCGCAAGCCGGTGCTGCCCAAGCAAGCCGCGTCGCTGAGTGCCAGGGGCGCACAGATCCTCGCCAGCGGCGGGGTTACCGACCAGCAGGTGGTCAAGGCGTTTGCCACGGGGTTGCCGGAAACGCGCACCTTTCCAGTCGGTATCTGGGAGCGCCTGCACCGCCAGGCGTTGAAGGATTATCGTCCGAACCTGCTGTTGCATGGCGACCCGCAAGGCGCCGAGCCATTGCGTCAGGCCATTGCGGATTACCTGAACCTGGAACGCGGTGCGCGGGTCACGCCGGATCAGGTGCTGGTGCTGTCCAGTACGCGTCAGGCCTTGTATTTGTGCGCACAGGTGCTGGTGGATGGCGGCCAGCCGATCCTGATGGAAGACCCCGGTTACTTCGGCGCCCGCAAGGCGTTTGAAATGGCCCAGTTGCAGGTGGTGCCGGTCGCGGTGGACGACAAAGGCCTGTGTATCGACGCATTGCGCGCCGACCGCAGCGGCGCCAACGCCGTCTACGTCACGCCGTCCCATCAATACCCCAGCGGTGCGACCCTGGCGCTGGAGCGACGCCTGGACCTGATCGCCTGGGCCGAGCAACGTCAAGGCTGGATCATTGAGGACGACTACGACAGCCAGTTCCACTACGAAGGCTTGCCGACCGCCTGTGTGCAGGGCCTGGACAACTATCAGCGCACGCTCTACCTCGGCACCTTCAGTAAATCCCTGTACCCCGGTTTGCGCATGGGCTTTATGGTGCTGCCGCGGGAGTTGGTCAAACCCATGACCTACGCCCGCAGCATTCTCGACGGCCACACCCCGCAAATCGCCCAACTGACCCTGGCGCGGTTTATGAGCGATGGGCACTTCGGCAGCCACATACGCGCAATGCGCAAAATCTACGGTGAGCGACGTGACGCCATGGCCGAGGCGCTCGGGCGCCATTTGAGCCATGTGGTCACTGCCAGCCTGCCGCCCGGTGGCTTGCAGTTGCCTTGTGTGCTGCATGAAGGGTGGTCGGAGCTTTCGACCATTCGCCAGGCGGCGCGGGTGGGTATCCAGTTGCCGGGCCTCACTCGCCTCTATGCCCAGCCGCCGCCACGGGGCGGCTGGTTGCTGGGGTTCTCGGCGCTGACGCCCGGTGAGATCGACACTGCCTGCCGGCAGTTGGCCAAGGTGCTCAAGTAGGGTGTCGGTGTAGGCACACTGTAGGAGCGAGCTTGCTCGCGAAGGACGTCAACGATAACGCGTGCTTGCTGGGTAAACTCGGTGTTTCCACGTTCTTCGCGAGCAAGCTCGCTCCTACACGGGGCCTGTAGTCAGAGCAGTTGAGCGCTTTGCACCACGATACCTAAGGAAACTCTGAAAAAGACTTTCTGATTTGGCAAAATACCGCGACCCCACCCACCG
>NZ_JAHIDY010000061.1:0-24122 GCF_018732265.1 Pseudomonas sp. TAE6080 | reverse complement strand
AGTCACGACCTCAAATCCGGTAACTGTCAGATGAAGTCTGAGTTTCTACACTTTACGTGACGGTGGGTAAGTTCACGGGACTTTCCCGCGACCCTCACCCATTTTACGAGCCGCCCGGTCAGCGGCCTTCCAGCAACGCTCCAGCCTGATCCAACAAAGCCAACGGGTCGGTCGCTTTATGAATGTCCACCGACAACAACTGCCGAAACTTGCGCGCCCCCGGAAACCCAGTACCCAAACCCAGCACATGCCGCGTAATGTGATGCATCGCCCCACCATTGGCCAAATGCTCAGCGATATAAGGCCGCAACTGCGCCAACGCCTCGGCCCGGCTGATCACCGGCGTCGCACTGCCAAACAAGCTCTGATCCACCTCTGCGAGCAAATACGGATTGTGATACGCCTCACGCCCCAGCATTACCCCATCAAACACCTGCAAATGCTCTTTGCATTGCTCCAGTGTCTTGATCCCGCCATTGAGAACAATCTCCAACTCGGCAAAGTCGCGCTTCAACTGCGCCGCCACGTCATAACGCAATGGCGGAATATCCCGATTCTCCTTGGGTGACAACCCCTCCAGAATCGCAATCCGCGCATGCACGGTAAAACTGGTACAGCCCGCGTCCTTCACCTGCCCGACAAAATCACACAGATGAGCATAACTGTCCCGGCCATTGATCCCGATGCGATGCTTCACCGTAACTGGAATCGACACCGCATCACGCATCGCTTTCACACAATCAGCCACCAGGGCCGGGTGGCCCATCAGGCACGCGCCGATCATATTGTTCTGTACCCGGTCGCTGGGGCAGCCGACGTTCAGGTTCACTTCGTCGTAGCCTGCCTCCTGGGCCATGCGAGCGCAGGCGGCTAAATCTGCTGGAACACTACCGCCTAGTTGCAACGCTAACGGGTGCTCGGCTTCGTTGTGGCGCAGGAAGCGTTCGTGGTCGCCGTGCAGGATTGCGCCGGTGGTGACCATTTCGGTGTAGAGCAGGGCATTTTTGGAGAGTAGGCGCAGGAAGTAGCGGCAGTGGCGGTCGGTCCAATCCATCATAGGTGCAACGCTAAAGCGCCGAGACAGTGCGGGGCTTGATTCTGCTGGGCTAAAGCTCTGTTTATCTAGCATTTTACTCAACGTGTTCTTGGCGTGTTTTAGGGCGTTTTCAGGCGTTTTTCAGGGCTCGGTGGTACGATGTACCACCTCAAAACTGACGCGTACCACTTTCGATATGGCGACTATCAGGGCAAGAAAACTGGCGGATGGGACTGTGAGCTATACGGCTCAGATCCGCATCAAGCGCGACGGAGTGCAAGTCTACCAAGAGAGCCAGACCTTCGCCCGGAAACAGGCAGCCCAGACTTGGAGCGTAAGCGTGAGTCGGAGCTTGATGAGCTTGGCGCGATAGAAAGGGCGAGCCGGCAGGGCGTCACCGTCAAAGAAATGATCGAGCAGTACCTGCTGGAAGTGGAAAAGGCCCGGCCGTTGGGCAAAACCAAGAAGGCCACGCTTGAAGCCATCGACAAGATGGATATCGGCAAGCTCAACGATACTGACGTCACCACCCAATGCCTGGTCGACTTCGCCCTCTGGCGAATGAGCCGAGAGGGTGGCGGGGTTCAGCTACAAACCGCTGGCAACGACCTGGCGCACCTCGGCGCTGTTCTGGCGATTGCCAGAGATGCCTGGTGTTACGGCGTGGTTGAGTTTATGGCCCTCTGGTTCCCACCTATCAAATCCTCCAGCCATAGTTAACGATGATCGTTATGTCCAACCCTTGTGAGGGCTCTTTATTGTGGGTACAATAATTTAATGCAGATTACTTATGACCCAGCCAAAGACGCTCGCAACGTTGAAGAACGTGGACTCCCATTTGCCCAAGTGCGGGACTTTGAATGGTCTACGGCCTTGATCGTGGAAGATGATCGCTTCGACTACGGAGAGTGCCGGTATCGGGCGATGCGGTTCACGTCATCAGTTTTCGTAAAGCCAACAAACGGGAGGTCAAAAGCTATGACCAAGAAACTCAATCCTGAGATGGTCGATACGGCAAACCCTGAATGGTCGGCCAAGGACTTTGCCAAGGCCAAGCCAGCCAGCGACGTGTTGGCGGGGCTGTTTGGCAAGGCTCAGGCAAAGGAAATGCTCAAACCAAAGCGTGGTCGGCCAAAGTCGACAGCCACTAAAGAACACGTCAATGTTCGTTTTGATCCTGAGGTGCTGGAACAATTCAGGGCCTCTGGGCCTGGCTGGCAAACGCGAATGAACGCTGCCCTGGCTGACTGGCTCAAGACACATACGCCAGATGAATTGAAGGCATAGTCACCCGAGTTCATCGCCGAAACAAAAAGCCGCCCATGAGGCGGCTTTTTGCTGTCTGGGGATTGGCTTTTCCCACAGGAGAAATCCTGTCCAGAACGATGAAGTTCTGTCCTGCAATGACGTGAAAAACCCCAGTAAAACATAGCATTGGCAGAGTGTCACAGCAAGCTTTAAAGGCTGTTCGGACCAGTAAACACGGGGCTTTCAGGTGTATGAGGCTCTGCCGGTGCTGGCATTTGCTGGGGCGGTCGCGAGGTCTTGGGGAGTTGGCGCTCCACGGGCTGAAGGGGCGGGGGCTGACGTGCTACAGATCTGGGGCAGTGACGTGCTTCAGCACCTGGCGCGCGCCGTCGTCCCCCCACCTCGCCTGCGGGCTAAATGGGTCGTTTTTTCTGCGCCCCTGCGCCCCTGCGGACCACTCTCACCGGCTCAGGCTGGGCGCTTGCTTGGTGTTTTGGAGGGGGCAGAACCCAGGGGAACCCTGCGAGGGTGGATGTTTTGCGCAACGCTTATAAGCACGCACGGATGGCTGAATTCAGTAGGTACCTCGGGAAAAAGGTTAGTTTTTTTTTGAGGGGGATATTTGGGTTGGAAGGCCCGTGTTTGTTGGGCTTGAGCCCTAACTTTGATAGGTTAGGTAAGGTTAGGTTGAAGGTTGTGAATATGTAACATGCTGTTTTTAAAGAGATTATTATATTGAATATTTAACACTAATAAAGGTTAGGAAATAACCAGACCTAACCGAAAAGCTAACCTTGCCAAATCTTCGAAAAGCCATAATTGACAAGGCTTTCAGGGCTCCCAGCAAAAAACTAACCCTCCTAACCTCATTCCCGTGGGTCAACATGAAAACGCGAAAGATGCCTAGGGCGAGGCGCTTTTGAGGATGCGTGCTGCATTGCGCAGCACTCACAACCTTTACGTTCACGCGCTCGCACTCTCACCCATACAGCGTCAGATGTTGGCGTTGGCAGTGGATGTCGGGATTGGAGCTACAGGCACTTGCTACAAAAGAACGCGCGGGTTCTTTCTAGTCCTGGGGGCTGGTTTCGCTACCTATGGGGCGGCCCTACGCAACTCTGTAGGGCCGACTTTTCATCGTGCTCTTAGCTGGATAAGTTCATGTGTAGCAGCGGGAACGGCCTGCCTTCACCATCCAAAGGAGAGCGACCTGTTTGAACGAATCCGTAATGGAGATAGAAGCCTACCGCCTGGGGATTTTGCTCGTTTACGTCAACACTCATCGTATAGCTCGAACTGCGGGCGTGATTCAGTAGCGCACGGCCTATACCTTGGCCGCGAAGATCAGGATCAATGAAGAGCATTTCTACGTGGCTTTGATTGAGTCCAATAAAGCCAAGCGGACAGTGTTTCTCGTCTACCGCAATCCATACATCAACGACGGGTAGATAGACGTCGCGAAGCTGCGGAAGCAGAGCGTCTATGTCGGACTCTTGAAGGAAGTGGTGAGTAGCGCGAACGGATCGCAGCCAAATGTCGAGCAGTTGCGGGTAGTCGGCAGCATTGGCCTGACGAATGATCATGAAATCAACCTTATACACTTGATATCTAAATATAGGCGCGCCAGTAAATAGCGGCCGTGTAAGTGTCGGCATCTGTATGACCGATTCGCGAGTTAACGCCTGGGCGGTGCACGGCAGAGGTAGCCGAAAAGGAGGGGAAGTGAAAAATACTTTGTGTTTTTCGATGTGTCAAGAAAACGCGCGCTTGAGAGGCGTCAAGTGCCCGCGCACTCAATTCAGGTGCTAAGGAGAGGCTTCTACAGGACGAGGGGTACAAAAATGGTGCTGATGAAATCAACTGTGGTTGGGTGGTATACGGCGAGATAATTTAGCGTTTGGCAGTGTTGAATAACAACAGTACATAAGAGTCTTCGCCCGGCTCTTCGATGCGACTAACAGGGGTATCCGCTGGTACGACCGCCCGCCAAAATTTTAGCCCATTTATGTTGTCAACCATGGTTGAAACTCGCCAGGCACCTGCGTGTAATTTAAAGAGTATACGCACCGCCTCTCTTCCGATTGAGTTGCCGCGATACGGTTTCGTTACAAAAAATTCGGCCATCTCAAATAAGGGCGCATCGCTCAATGTTCTCACAAGGGCAAATCCAGCAACCTTGCCATTCGCAAGAATAAAATAGAGGTGCCTTTCAGTTTCCTCCCAGTAAAGTGGACGGTACGGATACGCTGTATTTACACCAAGTTCATGTAAGTATTCGACCGGCATAGTGGTTAAAATTTCTTGCGAGTTCTTTGGCGCAATTTTAAGTTCAGTATTCACTACTTGTCCTTGAGTTAAGATTGGCAGAGCATTTTTCTGCGGAATAGAAGAGCTCCCAGCTTACCCATTAAAGTCACAATGGATTTGCATGCTCTCTGTTTGGTTATGGTGAATTCTGAAGCCGCACTGCTCAAGTGCTCCTTTGACATGTTTAATAATAGTGATGTGCTCCTCCGCTCTAATATGCTGAAGACTCAACGATGTAAAGACTCCCAAAGGCAGAAATCGCAGTCTTTTTCCATTCAGAAGGATCGACACATCTACATGAGAGCCATCCACGTCATGCCCATTGGAGCCAAATATATCACCCACTTCGCTCTTTCGACTTGGGTAGCATGTGCAAAATAGCTTGATGCCTAGCCATCTTGATATGTGCCTGAACGTACCAAGCCTGCTACTTTTATTTTCATATCCGCGAACGAGCAGTAGTTTGACGGATGATGGGAGCTTTGACTGGACTTCAAGCAACTTAAGAAATACATTTTTTTCAATTAATACTTTCGAGGATGGCCAGCGAGGTGCAATTTTTAAACCTTGGGTTTCCCCTTTAAAAAGTATCAGCATGTTGTTCGAGCTCTTACGGTTTCTCTGTTTGACTTCGTAAGATCTTATCATGCGTCAGCGTATTGAGTATTGTGCTCACAATTCGATGCTCAGGGAAAACGTCTCGAGTGAGACGGGTGTTGGCCAACCATGTTGAACGACCGCTTTTGGCCGATTACCGTCTGTCGTGAGGAGCAGGGCGTCACTGCGTGGAAGTAGTGTTGGTACGAAAGTGGTACGTAGGTTTCAGGTTTGCTCTGTAGGTCAAGGAATACGTGGCCTATAGTATTAGTTGTTCCAGTCCATCCTAGGTGCAACCGAAAAACGGCGAGAAAGTGGTGGTGACGTAATTTGTAGAGGCATTGAGGTATCTGGATGGGGCGGCGAAGGGGGATCCGTTTATCAGGAACGGAGTGGCCCCGTTGATGTCGGGTATTGCGAGACTTCCCACATCAGTCGACACGCCCAGGCAACATCCCGACTAGCACCTCGTCCTTGTCAATAAAGTGATGTTTCAGCGCCACTACCATGTGCCCACCCACCAGGACTCCGCATAACCATGCACTGTAGGTATGGATCGCCTTTGCCAGGTCATAGAGGCTTTTATCTGGCTCCACCAGCGGCGGCAGCAAGAATAATCCCGCAACCAGGATGGGTTTGTCGGCGACCGAACTCCAGTACCAGCCGGATATCGGCAATCCAACTAGCGCTACGATGTACAGCAGCAGATGGCCGATGAACGCCGCACGTTTGACCAGTGGCGTCATCGTATCGGGCATCGCGGGTGCTGCATGGGTCAGGCGCCAGGCGATGCGCAGGACGATAAGGAATAGCAGCGTGCTGGCCATCGCCTTGTGTAAGAAGGTGAGTTGATGCTGCGGGTTGAATTCATCGCGCCAGTGAACGGCCACGATCCCCACGCCCCAGGCGACAATCCAGATGAGTGCCATGCCCCAGTGCAGCCACTTTGCCGTGGCCGTATAGCTTTTTGCCTCAGTCATCTGGATATGCGCCTCCCTTTTGAGAAGACGCGATTATCGACAATTGGGCCTGTCGGAAAACCATAAAAACTCGATGATTCCCATCGGTTTTTCTGATTTCTGAATTTCCCTACGTTGCCCTGTTACTCGTCTGGTACGAAGTCTCAGCCTTCAGGATGCGCCAGCAAAAAGCCGAGCAAGTGCTCCAAAAAAGCCTCCGGTGCCTCCTCCATCACAAAATGCCCACAATTCGTGATGATCGCCCCGCGCAGGTCAGTTGCGCGCCCCTGGAGTGTCATCAGTGGCGCATCGTTGGTGGCATGTTCAGCTCCGATAGCCAGTACTGGAATTTCCAGCATGCGGGTAGCGCGCTCGGTGTTTTGCCGGATTGTTTCGGGAATCGCGCGGTAATAGTCGAATCCCGCACGCAAGCCGCCGGGTGTCGAGTAGGCGCGAATGTAGACGTCGGAGGCAACGGCGTCGCGGTGGAATGACCAGCGGTCGAACATGAAGTTGAGGTACGTCTCCTCCCGTCCGGTGATGAGGGCTTCGGGCAGGTCTTGGATCTGGTTGAAGAGGAAGTGCCACAGGAAGATGTTGTGTTCCGGCGCGACAAAAATCGGTGGCGGTGGGGCCAGGCCGGGTATGACGGCTTCGGTTACGGTCAGTGTGCGCACGGCGTGTGGCTGGTCGCTTGCCAGGGCATAGGCTACCCACATGCCGACATCGTGCCCGACCAGGTGATAGCGTGGGATCCCGAGGCCCAGCATCGTCCGATGGAGCACGTCGGCAATATTACCGGTGTCGAAGCCCAGTGCAGGCCGGTCTGAGTTGCCAAGGCCGGGCGGGTCGACAGCAATGGCCTGGAAGCCCCGAAGTGCGAGGGCTTGCATGATATGGCGGAAGGCATACCAGGTTTGTGGCCAGCCCGGGATCAGCAACACTGGCTCCCCAGTTCCGGCCATGACGCAGTGGATTTTCTTGCCATCGATTCGCACATAGTGATGTGTGAAATCGTCGCCCGTACGCAGCGATGTGGCGGTGTGCGCGCTCATGGTCTTGCCTCGTGCTGCAGGCCGAGCATAGCCTGGATCTGCCGCTGATCGACCGGTGCACCGGCGAAGTCGTCAAAGGCCCGGTTGGTGACTTCAATGATGTGTCGATTGATAAACTCGACGCCTTCGCGGGCTCCGTCCTCCTGGTTTTTCAAGCAGCACTCCCATTCCAGCGTGGCCCAGCCTGGATAGTCGTATTGGGCCAGCTTGGAGAAAATGCCTTTGAAATCCACCTGACCGTCACCCAGTGAGCGGAAGCGTCCGGCACGGTCGGCCCAGTCGCTGTATCCGCCGTAGATACCCTGGCGGCCGGTGGCGTTGAACTCGGCGTCCTTGACGTGAAACATGCGGATGAACGACTGGTAAATGTCGAGGTAGCTCAAGTAGTCCAGTTGTTGCAATACGAAATGGCTGGGGTCGAACAGGATTCGGCAGCGCGGATGCTGGTCAACCCGTTCGTAGAAGCGCTCGAAACTGGTGCCGTCGTGGAGGTCTTCGCTGGGGTGGATTTCGTAGCAGAGGTTGACGCTTTTTTCGTCAGCAAGGTCCAGGAGCGGTCGCCAGCGTCGGGCCAACTCATCGAATGCGGCATCGATAAGACCTTCCGGGCGTTGCGGGAAGGGGAACAGATAGGGCCAGGCGAGAGAGCCGGAAAACGTGCCCAGGTCTTCAAGGCCAAACCTTTGCGAGGCCGTAATGGTCAATTTCATGCGTTCGATCGCCCACTCGGTACGGGCCTGGGGCTTGCCCCGCAGTGGCGCTGGAATGGAGGCGTCCCACAAGGCGTCGTAGGCAGGATGAACCGCCACCAGTTGGCCAAAAATGTGGCTGGTCAGTTCACTGATCTGCAGGCCATGGTCGCCGAGCATGCCCTTGATGTCATCGCAGTACGCTTGGCTTTGCGCAGCCAGTTCGACATTGAAGAATCGGCTGTCCCAGGCCGGAATCTGCAGCGCCTTGAAACCTTGTGTCCTGGCCCACTGGGCGATGTTCTCCAGGCTATTGAAAGGCGGCTCGGCGGCGCTGAATTGCGCCAGGTGCAAACTAGGTCCTTTAAGCGTACGCATCAGATTGTTCCTATTGTTTGTCGATCAACAAAGAATAGGCCTGTCCATTCATTACCGTCAACTCGATATGAGTTAAAGTGATGAAATCACACCCACAGGTAAGCAATTAATGGCCGGACGTCCGCGCGAATTTGATAGGGAAGCGGCATTGCAGCGCGCCATGTTGTTGTTCTGGGAGCAAGGGTACGAGGGCACCAGCATGTCGGCGCTGGTGGAGGCGCTGGGCATTGCCTCGGCGAGGATTTACGCCGCTTTTGGCAGCAAGCAGGCGCTGTTCCGTGAGGCGGTGGCTTTATATGAAAGTGGCGAGGGTGGCTTTGCCGACTATGCGCTGGCGCAGGCAGACCTGAGAAGCGCGATCAGGGGCATGTTGGACAATGCCATCAGCACATACACGCAATCGGGTCGTCCCGGCGGTTGCCTGGTGGTGAGTGCCGCAAGCAGCACCAGCCCGGACGGTGCCGAGGTTCAGCAATGGCTGCGTGAGCACCGCCGGCAACGTACCCAGTCGATTATCGACAGATTGCAATACGGACAGGAACGCGGCGAGCTTGGCGAGGATGTCGACGTGCAGGCGCTGGGGGACTTTTATGCGACCTTTTTGCACGGTATTTCCATCCAGGCGAGGGATGGTGTTACGCCTGAGCGTCTTCGCCAGTCTGTTGAGGTGGCGCTGAGCCAGTTACCAACACGACCGCCAAGTCCAGAACAGACGCCCGATCCAGCCGGACCATGATATTCTGCGCGCCATCTTGGTCTATTCTCTCTCTGGTACGCACTCCCGAATGCGTACCGGCAGGGTAGCTGTCGCCGAGGTAGCTGAAGCCAATAATGATAAGAAGTCAGCGCAGAAGGGACATAAAAGTGAGGTCGATACGTCGGCCTTGTGTGCCCACCCTGCAGCTCTTGCGAGTACGGGAACCAGCAAAACATTGCCTGATGTTTTGTGAACCACGGTTGCCGGAAGGTTGAGGGCGGTAGGGCGGAAGGCGTTTTATCATAGGTGCTACGATGTTTAAAAAAGTGAACACTGCCCTGCTGGGGCTGGCTTTGTCGATGGGGATTACTTCCGTCCAGGCGGAAGAGGCAAAGAAAGTTGATGTACTGCTGATCGGCGGCGGCATCATGAGTGCGACCCTGGGTGTCTGGCTCAATGAGCTGGAGCCGCAATGGTCGATGGAGATGGTCGAGCGCCTGGACGGCGTCGCCGAAGAAAGCTCCAACGGTTGGAACAACGCCGGTACCGGTCACTCGGCCCTGGCTGAGTTGAACTACACCCCGGAAAACAAGGACGGCACCGTTGAGATCCCGAAAGCGGTCGAGATCAACGAAGCATTCCAGATCTCCCGCCAGTTCTGGTCGTGGCAGGTTCAGCAAGGCGTTCTGAAGAACCCGCGCTCGTTCATCAATTCCACTCCGCACATGAGTTTTGTGTGGGGCGATGACAACATCAAGTTCCTGAAGAAGCGTTACGAAGCATTGCAGGCAAGCCCGTTGTTTGCCGGCATGGAATACTCCGAAGATCCGGTCCAGATCAAGAAATGGGTTCCGTTGATGATGGAAGGGCGTGACCCGAGCCAGAAAATCGCGGCTACCTGGTCTCCGATCGGTACCGATGTGAACTTTGGCGAGATTACCCGCCAGTTCGTTGCTCACCTGCAGACCACGCCGAAGTTTGATCTGAAGCTGTCGAGCGAAGTGCAGGACATCACCAAGAACGCCGACGGTTCGTGGCGCGTCAGCTACAAAAACCTGAAAGATGGCACCAAGACCGAGACCGACGCCAAGTTCGTGTTCATCGGCGCGGGCGGCGGTGCCCTGCACTTGCTGCAAAAGTCGGGTATTCCTGAAGGCAAGGAATATGCAGGCTTCCCGGTTGGCGGCTCGTTCCTGGTAACCGAGAACCCAACGATTGCCGAGCAGCATCTGGCCAAGGCCTACGGCAAGGCTTCGGTGGGTTCGCCACCGATGTCGGTTCCGCACCTGGACACCCGTGTGCTGGATGGCAAGCGCGTGATCCTGTTTGGCCCATTCGCGACCTTCTCCACCAAGTTCCTGAAAGAAGGCTCGTACCTGGACCTGCTGACCAGCACCACCACCCACAACATCTGGCCAATGACTAAAGTCGGTATCCGCGAATACCCACTGGTCGAGTACCTCGCCGGCCAACTGATGCAGTCGGATGACGACCGCTTCAAGGCGCTGCAAGAGTACTTCCCGAACGCCAAGAAAGAAGACTGGCGCCTGTGGCAAGCCGGTCAGCGTGTGCAGATCATCAAGCGTGACGAAGAGCAGGGCGGCGTCCTGAAACTCGGTACCGAAGTGGTCAGCTCCGCCGACAACACCATCGCCGGCCTGTTGGGTGCATCGCCAGGTGCGTCCACTGCAGCACCGATCATGCTGACCGTGCTGGAAAAAGTGTTCAAGGACAAGGTCGCCACCCCGGCCTGGCAGGAAAAACTGAAGCAGATCGTGCCTAGCTATGGCACCAAGCTGAACGGCAGCCCTGAGCGTGTTGCGCAAGAATGGGCCTACACCGCCAAGGTTCTGCAACTGACGCCTCCGCCTGCCATTCCTGCAATGCCCGCTCCGCAAGCGACCGAGGCTGCCAAGCCTGCTGCCGAGCCGAGCAAGCCTGCGGCTGATATCGCGCTGTAAGCGGTTGACCAGGTCCTGAAACAGGATTGAGTCGACACTTGAAAACCCGCTGAACCGGTAACGGTCAGCGGGTTTTTTGATTGCGGCTTTTTATCGAAGAGGTTTAGGGTTGGGCTCTAGCTCGGTTTTTTTGTTCCCAACAGCCGCACTTCCTTGAGCAACGCCGCCCCCAGTTGCTCGGTACCCAGTTCCTTGTACCCCACCGCCTTGATCTCACCATTCTGTTCCGCCTGGATGATGATCACGGGTGTCTCCTTGCCTGTACCCGCTTCGACGTGCAGGGCGTATTGGGGAATATCCATCTTGATCGGTGTACCTGCCGCCTTGCCTTTCACATTGATCAGAAATGCCGCACAACCATTGTCGACATCGTCGTTGGTGGCAGACCGCCCGCTGACAAAACAGCTCTCGGGCAGGTCGGGCCAGGCGATGGTTTGCGCCAGGGCCAGGGTGGGTGTCAGGAGCAGGGTTGCGAGCAGAAGCGTGCGCACGTTGGGCGGTCTCTCAAGAGGCGGTGGAACATAGGTTTACCAAAGCAGGTGCATTGCAGCAACGCCAGGGTTCAGCCCAGGCGTTGCATGCCGGTGGCCTTTGCGGCGTCGATATCAAAGGTGGCGGTGTATTCGCACCCGGCAGCGTGGGCACAGCGTTCAATCAGGCAGTCGGCGAAATCAGCCTTGTTCGTGGTAAAGCGGCGCACGGCCTGCCAGATGACTGCGGCATGTTCGATGATCAGCTCACGGGTGCGCAGCAGGGTTTCCAGAACCGCCACTACTTGCGTCTTGGTGCATTGGTAGCAGCTTTGTAATACCCACACCAACTCCACCACCGCAACCAGGCTGACGAAACCCGGCGCAGCAACGGTCAGGGATTCGATCAGGTCCGAGGCCTTGGCTGATTGAGCCGGATCATCCTGGGTGACATAGCGCACCAGCACATTGGTATCCAGGCCAATCATCGCGCTTTTGCTCCCTGCGCAGCGATTGCCTGATTCATCTGTTCAATGCTGACGGCCTTGGCGGGTTTGCGGATCAGGCCCTTGAGGTCCTGGACGCTATGGTTGGCGGCGATGATGGCAAACTTGCCATCTTCCATTTCGACAAACTCCACCCGGTCTCCAGTGTCCAGGCCCAATGCGGTCCGAACTTGAACGGGGATAGTGATTTGCCCTTTTGAGGTGAGTGTGGCGGTGGCCATAATGAAGATCTCCATCGGGATACTCCTTACCCTAGGGTAAGGAATGATGGAAGACAAGATCCGTTGGTCCATAGGTCGCTCTTTAGGTGTCGGTGGGTCGGAATAGATAAAACCTAGTCCGGATTCCTGCCAACGACACCTGTAAAAAGACCCTTAAAGCGCTACAACATATGACCTGGCAGTTTGCCTGTTACTGCACCACGCGATAGCACGGCACATACGCGGCCCCACCGGGCAATTTCATCCGGTGCTGCTCCACAAATGCCTTCAGCAACTCATCCAGCGGCTTCATGATGGCCAGGTCACCGTGGATTTCATACGGACCGTTCTGCTCGATCAGGCGGATGCCTTTGTCCTTGACGTTACCCGCCACGATCCCGGAGAACGCCCGGCGCAGGTTGGCTGCCAGCTCATGGGGCGGCAGCGCGTGGCTCAGTTGCAGGCTGGCCATGTTTTCGTGGGTCGGGTCGAACGGGCGCTGGAAGCCTTCGTCGATTTTCAGCAGCCAGTTGAAGTGGAAGGCGTCGTTGCGCTCGCGGCGGAACTGTTTCACGGCTTTTAAACCGGCAGTCATCTGTCGCGCGACTTCAGCGGGGTTGTCGATGATGATCTGGTAGTGGGCCTGGGCCGCCTCGCCCAGGGTCGCGCCGACAAACGCATGCAGTTGTTGCAGGTACGGCGCGGCCTGTTTTGGCCCGGTGAGGATCACCGGGAACGGCACGTCGCGGTTGTCCGGATGCATCAGGATACCCAGCAGGTACAGGAACTCTTCGGCCGTGCCCGCGCCGCCTGGGAAGATGATGATGCCATGGCCTACGCGCACAAAGGCTTCCAGGCGTTTTTCGATATCCGGCAGGATCACCAGTTCGTTGACGATCGGGTTTGGTGCTTCGGCGGCGATGATGCCGGGCTCGGTAAGGCCCAGGTAGCGCCCGCCGGTGATACGTTGTTTGGCGTGGGAAATGGTCGCACCCTTCATCGGACCTTTCATCACGCCAGGGCCGCAACCGGTACATACATCAAGGCTGCGCAGGCCCAGTTCATGCCCGACTTTCTTGGTGTATTTGTATTCTTCGGTATTGATCGAGTGCCCGCCCCAGCACACCACGATCTTCGGCTCGACTCCGGGCCGCAGCGTACGCGCGTTGCGCAGCAGGTGGAACACGTAGTCGGTGATGCCCTGGGAGGTGCTCAGGTCGATGCGCTGGCTGTCCAGTTCGTTCTCGGTATAGACGATGTCGCGCAGGGCGCTGAACAGCATCTCGCGGGTACTGGCGATCATTTCGCCATCCACGAACGCGTCAGCCGGTGCGTTCAACAGTTCCAGGCGCACGCCACGATCCTGTTGATGGATGCGCACCTCAAAGTCCTTGTAGGCGTCGAGGATGGTCTTGGCGTTGTCGATATGGGCGCCGGTGTTGAGGATTGCCAGGGCGCACTGGCGGAAAAGTGTATAGATGCTGCCGGAGCCGGCTTCGCTCAGTTGCTGGACTTCCCGTTGCGACAGCGTTTCGAGGCTGCCCTTGGGGCTGACGGAGGCATTGATGACTTGGCGTTGAGGCATTCTTATTCCCTGAAAGCGCAGCCACCGGGCGATGAATAGCCAGTGGCATGAGGATGACGAGCGCCGAATACGGTCGCACAGGACGGGCATTTTCCCTGCCCTACAGGCAGGACGCAAACTCCGTCCGGCCTCATCATGCCGCAGAATGTGCTGAATCTGCGTGCATGTCGGGAAAATATAGTGCCTTTCCCCGCTGTGGATTGGATTTTGAGAACAGAAGAATTGCGACTATCGTGACGCTTCGGTTTTTCGGACGTCATAGACCAGTACGATTGACGCCGTAATGGCCACCATTGGCCATCGGCACCTTGGAAGAGGCAGAAATTTTATGATCATCAAACCGCGGGTTCGTGGCTTTATCTGTGTGACCGCTCACCCTGTTGGCTGCGAAGCGAACGTCAAAGAGCAGATCGACTACGTGACCGAACACGGTGCCATCGAAGGCGGCCCGAAGAAAGTCCTGGTGCTCGGAGCGTCCACCGGCTATGGCCTGGCAGCGCGTATCAGTGCCGCTTTTGGCTGTGGCGCCGATACCCTCGGCGTGTTTTTTGAAAAAGAAGGCGAAGAAGGCAAGCTCAGCTCTGCCGGCTGGTACAACAGCGCCGCTTTTCACAAGTTTGCCGCGCAAAAAGGCCTGTACGCCAAGAGCATCAATGGCGATGCGTTCTCTGACGAGATCAAGCGCCTGACCATCGAAACCATCAAGAAAGACCTGGGCAAGATCGACCTGGTGGTCTACAGCCTGGCCGCGCCACGCCGCACCGACCCGCAAGGCGTAGTGCATAACTCTACCCTCAAGCCGATCGGCAAGGCTGTGACCCTGCGCGGGATCAACACCGACAAGGGCGTTGTGGTCGACACCACGCTGGAGCCGGCAACCCAGGAAGAAATCGACGGTACCGTCAAAGTGATGGGTGGCGAAGACTGGCAGCTGTGGATCGACGCCCTGCGCGACGCCGACGTATTGGCCGAAGGCGCCAAGACCACTGCGTTCACCTACCTGGGTGAAAAGCTGACCCAGGATATCTACTGGAACGGCTCCATCGGCGAGGCCAAGAAAGACCTCGACAAGAAAGTCCTGACCTTGCGCGACAACCTCGCGGCACTCAAGGGCGATGCCCGTGTATCGGTGCTCAAGGCCGTGGTCACCCAGGCCAGTTCGGCGATCCCGATCATGCCGCTGTACTTGTCGCTGCTGTTCAAAGTGATGAAAGAGCAGGGCACCCACGAAGGCTGCATCGAGCAGGTCTACGGCCTGTTCAAGGACAGTCTGTACGGCAGCGAGCCTAAGCTGGACGCCGATGGCCGCCTGCGTGCCGACCTGGCTGAGCTGGAGCCGAAGGTCCAGGACGCCGTCGCGGCGCTGTGGAACCAGGTCACCGATGACAACGTCAACGAGATCAGCGATTTTGCCGGCTACAAGGCCGAGTTCCTGCGCCTGTTCGGTTTTGAGATCGATGGCGTGGATTATGAAGCCGACGTCAATCCGACCGTGAAGATCGAAGGTCTGGTCCAGGCTTAACCCCCTGTAGGAGCCGGCTTGCCGGCGAAAAACCTGAGAACAACGCGGGGTGCCAGGCACCCCGCGTGATCATTGAAGATTTTCGCCGGCAAGCCGGCTCCTACAAAAATGCTCACATTTACGAACCGTCCTACCGTCCCTCGTTGGTCCATTCGTAACCTCGCTGTGCCAGACTGCATCCGTTATCACACTGAGCTAACGGAGGATCTCCATGACGATTCGTGCAGTAGTTTTTGATTTCGGCGGTGTCCTGTTTGATTGGAGCCCGCAGCACCTGTATCGCAAACTGATTACCGGTGACGAGGAGCGGCAATGGTTCCTCGACAATATCTGCACCCAGGCCTGGAATACTGAACAGGACGCTGGGCGCACCCTGGCCGAGGCCACCCGCACCCTGATCGCCAAACACCCGCAACATGAGGTGTTGATCCAGGCGTATTACGAGCGCTGGCATGAAATGCTGCGCGGCCCGCTCGCAGGTGGCGTGGCGATACTTGAAGATTTACATGAAGCCAAAGTACCGCTATTTGGCCTGACCAACTGGTCGGCTGAAACCTTCCCCTATGCCCGCGCCAACTATCCATTCCTGAAATACTTTCGCAATATCGTGGTGTCCGGCGAGGTCAAGTTGATCAAGCCTGACCCGGCGATCTACCGTGCGAGCCTCGATCAGGTGCGTGCTGATTTGCCGGACATCAAGCCTGAGCAAGTGGTGTTTATCGACGATGTGGCCGAAAACGCCAATGCCGCCAGTGCCCTGGGCTGGCGTGGCATTCATCACGTATCACCCGAGCAGACCCGCCGCGAACTACAGGGCCTGGGGCTGAGTTTCTAGCGCGCCCATTGTTCAATCACGAAGTCGACAAACGCCCGTAGCTTGGGCAGGCGATAGCGGTCCTGCGCATATAGAAGGTGCATCGAGCGCGAAGGTGACTGATAGCTTGGCAGCAGCGCCACCAGCCGGCCCGCCAGCAGATCGGCGCCGACCAGGGCGTCGGGCAGCATCACGATGCCCATGCCTTCGACGGCGGCACGGTGCAGGGCCTGGGAACTGTTGATGGTCATTGGGCCGGACACGGCGACTTCAACTTCACCCTCGGGCCCCCGCAGGCGCCAGAGTTTGTCGGCGTTGCGCCAGTCATCGGTCGAAGGGTAGGCGAACGCCAGGCAGTCATGGTCCTGCAAATCCATGGGCTGCCGGGGCGTACCCCGGCGCGTGAGGTATTGCGGCGAGGCGCACAGGGTCATGGTGTAGTCCTGCAACGGCCGGGCGATCAGGCTGGAAGGTTGCAGCTCACCCAGGCGGATTGCCACGTCGAAGCCGCTGTCGATCAGGTCCATGGCTTGATTGCTCAACACCACGTACAGCTGGATCTGTGGATAGCGCCGGGAAAACTCACTGAGCGCCGGTGCCAGGCGCTCGGCACCAAACGCCGGCGGGGCGGTGATGCGCAGCAGCCCTTGTGGTGCCTCGGTATGGACTTGCTCAGCCAACTGCTCGGAGTTGGCCACCAGCCCCAGCACCTCCAGGCAGCGCTGGTAATAAAGGCCGCCGAACTCGGTCAGGCTTTGCTTGCGGGTGGTGCGCTTGAGCAGGCTGACGCCGAGGCGCTGTTCCAGGGCACGCAGGTGATTGCCAACCATGGTGGTCGACAGTCCACAGGCCTGGGCTGCCGCAGTCATGCTGCCGGCCTCCACCACTTTGACGTAGACGGTCATTGCCTGGAACAGATCCATTATCAACCCTTGGTTCAAAGTCATTGCAGATATGTGCAGTTTATCCAGCTTGAGTGGCTAACGATACTAAGGCCCAGACCCCGATGGAGCCCGATGCCATGACCGCCGCTTGCCTGATGACTACCTATCAACCCCTGGCCCTGAGTTTTACCCGTGGCCTGGGCACACGCCTGTGGGACCAGCAAGGCCGTGAGTACCTCGACGCCGTGGCCGGGGTCGCCGTGACCAATGTCGGTCACTCCCACCCACGGCTGGTGACCGCAATCAGCGAGCAGGCCGGGTTGCTGCTGCATACCTCCAACTTGTACGGCATCGACTGGCAGCAACGCCTGGCGCAACGGTTGACCCAGTTGTCGGGCCTGGATCAGGCGTTCTTCAACAACTCCGGCGCCGAAGCCAATGAAACCGCGTTGAAACTGGCGCGCCTGCATGGCTGGAAAAAAGGCATAGAGCAGCCGCTGGTGGTGGTCATGGAGAACGCCTTCCACGGCCGCACCCTGGGCACCATGGCCGCCAGTGACGGGCCATCAGTGCGCCTGGGGTTCCAGCGTTTGCCGGGGGATTTCATCAAGATTGGCTTTGGTGACCTGGCGGCATTGGAGGCGGTGACCCGTGAGTTCGGCCCCAGGGTCGTTGCAGTGTTGCTGGAGCCGATCCAGGGCGAAAGTGGCGTGCAACTCGCCCCGCCGGGCTACCTGAAAGCCTTGCGTGCGCACTGTAGCCAGCACGGTTGGTTATTGATGCTCGATGAGATCCAGACCGGCATTGGCCGTACCGGCACCTGGTTTGCCTTCCAGCAGGAGGGCATTGTCCCGGACGTCATGACTCTGGCCAAAGGCCTGGGCAACGGTATTCCGATTGGCGCCTGCCTGGCGCGTGCCGCGGTGGCCAAGCTCTTCACCCCCGGCAGCCACGGCAGCACCTTTGGCGGCAACCCACTGGCGTGCCGTGTGGGTTGTACGGTGTTGGATATCATTGAGGAGCAAGGCTTGCTGGAGAACGCTGCCCGTCAAGGCGAGCGGCTGCTGGCGCGGCTACGGGTGGAATTGAGCGAGCATCCGCAAGTGCTGGCGATCCGTGGGCGCGGCTTGATGATCGGCATTGAACTGGCCACGCCGCAACGCGACCTGGCCGAGCGGGCCGCACGGGAGCAGGGTTTGTTGCTCAATGTCACGCGGGGCAAGGTCATTCGCCTGCTCCCGCCCCTGACCCTGGATAGCAAGGAAGTTGAGATGATCGTGCGGGGCATCGCGCGGTTACTGTAAACCTGGCCCGTTCAGCCACTCTTGGTTCATCGTCTGGCTATCCCCCAGGTATTCCAGCAGCCAGCTCATGGCCGGGGACAGTTTGTTCTGCGCCCAGGCCACGCAGGACGGGCTGGCCGGGAAGGGCCGGGACAGTTGCAGGGCGGCCAGTTCGCCGCTGTCGATCAGCGGTTGCACCAGGTGCGCCGGAACCATGCCGACGCACAGCCCGTCTTGCAGGCAATCCATGGCCGATGCCCAGTTGGGGACTACCAGGCGTCGCTGGTTGTCCAGGGTCCAGGTATCGCGCTTGGGCAGGTTGCGCGAGGTATCGGTCATGCAGAGTGATGCAAAGGGCCGCAGTTGATCGTCACTGAGCAAACCTTCGACCTGCGCCAGCGGATGCCGGGCGCTGACCACGCACAGCCAGTTCAACAGCCCCATGTCGCGAAACGTAAAGTGGCTGGCCACCGGCACCGCGCTGGTGGCGCCGATCACGATGTCGGTGCGCTCGTCCGCCAGGGCGTCCCACACCCCGTTGTACACCTCGTATTCCAGCAACAATTCCACTTCCGGGAACTGGCGATAGAAATCCAGTACCAGTTGCCGGCACCGCTGTTGCTTGACGATGGAATCCACCGCCACTTTCAGCTGGCCGCTCCAGCCATTGGCCACCTGCTGGCACAGCCGGCGGGTACCGAGCATGGTTTTCATCACGCCGCGGGCTTCGTCGATAAACAGGCGGCCGGCAGGTGTCAGTTCCACATCACGGTGGCGGCGGATAAACAACGGCACCGCCAACCATTCCTCGATCTGTCGTACTGTGTAGCTGATGGCCGAGGGCACGCGGTGCAGTTCCTGGGCGGCGGCGCTGAAGCTGCCGTGACGCGCCACCGCATCCACCACATCCAGGGAATATTCGGACCACATGGGCGCTGCCTTCAAAAATATTGATAAGAGTGTCCAATTATTATCGCTTCACAGGGCGACTGTCAGCTTCATAATAGGCGTCAGTCAGCAAATTGTTTGATGGCAGGACCTACAAGGCTTCAATGAAAAACTCTTTTGGTTTCACCTGGTACCTGGCGGGGCTGAGCATGCTCGGCTACCTGGCCATGGATATGTACTTGCCCGCGTTCGGCGCCATGGGCGAACACCTGCAGATTTCACCCGGTGCGGTGGGTGCCAGTCTGAGCATCTTCCTCGCCGGTTTTGCCGTGGGGCAACTGCTCTGGGGGCCGCTGTCTGACCGCCTGGGGCGCAAGCCAATCCTGCTGGCCGGCCTGAGTCTGTTTGTGCTCGGCTGCCTGGGGATGTTCTGGGTCGAGACCGCGCCGCAACTGCTGGCGTTGCGGTTTGTGCAGTCGATCGGGGTGTGCAGCGCCGCTGTCAGTTGGCAGGCGCTGGTGATTGACCGATACCCGGCCGACAAGGCGCACCGGGTCTTTGCCAGCATCATGCCGCTGATGTCCCTGTCGCCGGCGCTGGCGCCGCTGTTGGGTGCGGTGGTGTTGAATCACTGGGGCTGGCAGGCGATCTTCGCCGTATTGCTGGGCGTCTCGCTGTTATTGCTGGTGCCAACGCTGTTGCTCAAGTCCATGCCCAAACGCCTGGCTGGCGACGGCGAAAAAGCCCGGCTGGGCTACGGGCAACTGTTCAAGTCGCGGGTGTTCACCGGCAACGTGATGATCTTCGCCGCGTGCTCCGCCAGTTTCTTCGCCTGGCTGACGGCATCGCCGTTTATTCTCGGTGGCATGGGTTACAGCCCCAATGACATTGGCCTGAGCTATGTCCTGCCGACCCTGGCGTTTCTGGTGGGTGGCTACAGTTGCCGCAGTGCCTTGCAACGGTTCCAGGGCAAAGTCCTGTTGCCCTGGTTGCTGGTGGCGTACTGCATCAGCATGGTGGCGCTGTATCTGGTGGCGACCCTGACGGTGCCGACACTGACCACCTTGCTGATTCCGTTCTGCCTGATGGCCCTGGTCAACGGCGCCAGCTACCCGATTGTGGTGGCGAATGCGCTGATGCCCTTTTCGGAAAACTCCGGCAAGGCTGCCGCGCTGCAAAACACCCTGCAACTGGGCTTGTGCTTCGTCGCCAGCCTGCTGGTGTCGTCGCTGATCGAGGAGCCCTTGCAGATCACCGCAATCGTGATGCTGGCGACCGCGCCGCTGGCGGTGTTGGGGTATTGGCTGGCGCGGCCCAAGTCGGATGAGTCGGAGCTGGCGGCGGCTTAAAACGTCACTTCCATGTTCACGGTTGGCGTCGAGGTGCGGCTGCCACGGCCGCCATCCACCCCGAACTTGTTATGCCAGTATTCGTAGCCCACGCCCAGGTACAGGTTGGGCTTGACGCTTTTGCCTGGCCGCACCGCGACCATCAGCGCGGTGCGCATCAGGGTCTCGGCCGCAGTGTCGCGGCTGTTGTAGTCGTGGCCCTTGTCACCGACATGGTTGATGAACCCCTGGAATTTTGCGCCATGGTTGCCGATCTCGAACGGGCGCATCCAGGTCAGGTTGAGCATGTAGGTGTCGTCGAAGGTGTGGTTCGGATCCTTCGCCCCAGGGATGCCGGAATGGTTGTTTTCCTTGTAGTACATCAGGCTCAGGTCCAGCACCCCGACCGTGTTGAACTTCAGGGTCGGCCCGATCACCAAGGCGCGCTTTTTCGCCGAGGCCAGGTTGTTGTTGCGGTTGGCGTCGAACCCCAGGGTCAGCGCGTAATCCTTGATCAGCCCCGTGCCCAGCGGCTGGTCAAATACCCGTGACGCATACAGCTGGTGCCGATAGACCGCATACACTTCACTGCCGCCGTGATCGGTGCCCTTGCGCGGGTCGCGGCTGTCGGACAGGAACACGTCGAGGTTGAGGAAGTTACTGCCGTACTGGTAGCCGCTGGCGTGGGTGAAGCTGTAGATGCGTTTGCTGAAGTCGTCGGGGTTGTTCGGATTGGTGAATTGTTGCCCGTAGCGAAATCCTACGCTGTTGTTCATCCATTCCACCGCGACAGCCTCCCCGCCGCCGAGGAGGGTGAGTAATACGGTTGCGCCGTGCAGTGCCTTTTTCATTGTTTTAATTCCTTTGGCGTTTTGGCTCTTGGCAGCCGTGCAAGGGTTGCCGGGCGCAGTATCGGCACAACCGCGGTGACGCTCAAAGAACAGAATGTCGACTGGGCCGCTGCCGAATCGGCAGCACTGAAGTTGGCCTGAAGGTCAGGAAATGCGCGGTGTACAGGGTAATTCCTCGCGTTCACGCAAAGCGATTTCCTCGCTGATCAGGTGGGCCATCGACTCGACTGCCGTAGGCAAATCCCGACCCTTGCGCGCATACAGCCCCAGGTCGCTGAACATTCCGCCCTGATCACTCAGGGGGATATGCAGCAACTCCCCCCTGGCCAAATCGGCCTCGATCCCGATCCGCGTCTGGAACGCCACCCCCAACTGCTGACGCGCCAACTGCCGCGCCAGTTCCATGGAGTTGCTTTGCAGCAATGGCTTGTGCGCAGCCGGCGAACGCTTGTGCAGCGGGGCGATCAAGTGGTGGATCGACAGCTCGCTGTTGGCCTGGATCACCCCGTGTTCAGCGCACAGGGTGTAGCTGACGCTGGCGTGGGAGGCCAGTGGGTGCCCCGGAGCCACCAACGCACCGAGGCGGAAATGGCCGACACACAGTTGCGTGGTTTCCGCGCTGCGCGGCAGGGCAAAAGCCAGCCCCAGGTCCGCCTGGCCGTTGATCACCGCTGCCGGAATCGATTGTGAACCCTGCACGGTCACACCGATGGTCACCGCCGGATAGCGCTGGCGCATGCGCTTGAGCACGGCCGGCAACAACTCCACCGTGGCGCCTTCCACCGTGGCGATTTCCACATGCCCGGTCTGCACTTGGTTCAATCCTTCCAGTTCGCCGCGCACCCGTTCCACATCCTGCAGCACCAGGGTCACATGGCGGGTCAGGATTTCCCCTGCAGCGGTCAGGCGCAGCCCGCCGGGCAGGCGTTCAAACAGAGGCGCGCCGACTTCGTCTTCAAGCTTGAGAATTTGCCGGTTCACTGCGGACGATGCCACGTTCAGCCGGCGTGCGGCTTCGCGGATCGAATGGCAGCGACGGACCATGTCGAAGTAGCAAATGGCTGCCGAGTGGATACGCAGCGTGCGGTTGAGCATTTTTTTCAGGTCCTTGTGGGCACGGCTTCAAGCCTTGGGGCAGGGCGGCTGAATGGATTTTTGTAACGTCGATGGCAGGTATCTTGTGGAAATGATTGTATACAACTCTATGGACATCCAATCTTTCTATTGCATACAGTGAGCGCACAACAAAAACAGAGATCCCCTCACCATGACTATCCCGAAGGCGTCACCGCAACGGCCAGAAGATGAGAATCTTGGCGTCGCTGCCAACATGGCTTACGGCCTGCAGCATGTACTGACCATGTACGGCGGCATCGTCGCCGTGCCGTTGATCGTTGGCCAGGCGGCCGGGTTATCTCCAGCCGATATTGGCCTGTTGATCGCGGCGTCGTTGTTTGCCGGTGGCCTGGCCACGTTGTTGCAAACCCTGGGCCTGCCGTTTTTTGGCTGCCAGTTGCCGCTGGTGCAAGGGGTGTCGTTTGCTGGCGTGGCGACCATGGTGGCGATTGTCGGCAGCGATGGTGCGGGCGGTGTGCCGGCGATCCTTGGCGCGGTGATGGCCGCGTCGCTGATCGGGTTGCTGATCACCCCGATATTTTCGCGAATTACCAAGTTTTTCCCGCCCCTGGTGACCGGGATCGTGATTACCACCATCGGCCTGACGCTGATGCCGGTCGCCGCCCGTTGGGCCATGGGCGGCAACAGCCGTGCCGCGGATTTCGGCAGCATGCCGAACATTGGCCTGGCGGCCATCACCCTGGTGCTGGTGCTGTTGTTGAGCAAGGTGGGCAGCGCCACTATCTCGCGCCTGTCGATTCTGCTGGCGATGGTGTTTGGTACGCTGATCGCAGTGTTCCTGGGCATGGCGGACTTCTCCACCGTGACCCAAGGCCCGATGATCGGCTTCCCCACGCCGTTCCATTTCGGCATGCCGACCTTTCATGTGGCCGCGATCCTTTCCATGTGCATCGTGGTCATGGTGACCCTGGTGGAAACCTCGGCGGATATCCTCGCGGTGGGCGAGATCATCGACACCAAGGTTGACTCCAAGCGCCTGGGTAACGGCCTGCGTGCGGACATGTTGTCGAGCATGTTCGCGCCGATCTTCGGCTCGTTTACGCAAAGCGCCTTCGCCCAGAACGTCGGCCTGGTGGCGGTGACCGGGGTCAAGAGTCGTTATGTGGTGGCCACGGGCGGCCTGTTCCTGGTGATCCTTGGCCTGTTGCCCTTTATGGGCCGGGTGATTGCGGCAGTACCGACCTCGGTACTGGGCGGCGCCGGGATCGTGTTGTTCGGCACCGTGGCGGCCAGTGGGATCCGCACGTTGTCCAAGGTCGATTACCGCAACAACATGAACCTGATCATCGTCGCCACCTCCATCGGTTTCGGCATGATCCCCATTGCCGCGCCAAGCTTCTACGATCAGTTCCCCAGCTGGTTCGCCACCATTTTTCACTCGGGGATCAGCTCCTCGGCGATCATGGCGATCCTGCTGAACCTGGCGTTCAACCACTTCACCGCCGGTAACTCAGACCAGCAGTCGGTGTTCGTCGCCGGCACCGAGCGCAGCCTGTGCTTCCAGGATGTGGCGGCACTGCGGGATGGGGATTACTTCAGCAAAGGCAAATTGTTCGATGCCGAGGGTAAGGAGATACCGGTGGTAGCGGACTCGCAGCACAAAGCGACGGCGCCGGGCAGGGCTGAGACCAGCGAGGTTTAGCCTGAACACCACGCACTAAATGTGGGAGCGGGATTGAACTGGTCCAGTAATTTCGGACATTCTTTTCGGTTCTCACGCTGCTAGC
>NZ_JAHIDY010000060.1:0-24495 GCF_018732265.1 Pseudomonas sp. TAE6080 | reverse complement strand
TAAAAGTTGCGCTAGGTGGTATGCCGGGGAAATACATGGCTACTTCAGACCATCCTTAGCTGCGCCTCCGCCGTGTTGTTTTTATTGTGCGTGAGTCGATTCGTCTTATTTTTATTGTGTGTGTACGGTGCTTTTTATTGTTCTTGTACTAAGCATATAGCAGGGTGCGTGCCAACTTTTGCAAACCCCAGCAAAACAAGGGGTTTGGCCGGGTATGGTGGGTTTGGCAGGCATAAAAAAGCCGGGGCTTCGTTACCGTAAGCCCCGGCTTTTTGTTACGTGAATATCTGAGGTAACAGTTTTTTCACGTTTGGGGTGTTACCCGGTGTGAGCTGGCCTCAGCTTTCGCTGGCAACCCCGGTCTTGCGCCGTGGAATGCCCAGGCGCTGGCGCCGCTCCCACAGGCATTTGCGGCTGACACCCAGTTTGCGTGCCAGTTCGGTCTCGGTCATGTGGTCCTGGTGCTCCAGGACGAAGTGCTGGAAGTAGTCCTCCAGGGACAAGTCTTCCGTGGGTTCGTGGCTGGTGTTACTGCCGCCCTGTTGTGGTGCCAGGCCAATGAAGTCGTCATCGTCCAGGTCGCTCAGTTCGATATCGATGCCCAGCAGCTCGGCGGAGATCTGTGGGCTTTCCGACAGGATCACCGCGCGTTCCACGGCGTTTTCCAGCTCGCGCACGTTGCCTGGCCACGAATAATGGCGGATGGCCTGTTCGGCGTCGGCCGCAAACGTCAGGTCGGTACGGTTGACCCGGGCGCTCTGGCGCAACAGGAATGCATTGGCAATTTCGTTGACGTCGGCACCGCGTTCGCGCAGGGCCGGCAGCTTGAGGGCGATCACGTGCAGGCGGTAATACAGGTCTTCGCGGAACTGGCCGATTTTCGCCAGGCTTTTGAGGTCCCGGTGCGTCGCGGCAATCAGGCGCACGTCGACTTTTTGCGACTGGACCGAGCCGACCCGACGAATCTCGCCTTCCTGCAGCACCCGCAGCAGGCGCGCCTGGGCTTCCAGGGGCAGTTCACCGATTTCGTCGAGGAACAGCGTGCCGCCGTCCGCCGCTTCTACCAGGCCGGCGCGTCCGGCGCTGGCACCGGTAAAGGCACCTTTCTCATGGCCGAACAGTTCGGACTCGATCAGGGATTCAGGGATTGCCGCGCAGTTCACCGAAATCATCGGCGCCTTGGCACGCTTGGACAGGTTGTGCAGGGCACGGGCCACCAGCTCCTTGCCGGTACCGGACTCGCCCTGGATCAATACATTGGAGTCGGTAGGCGCAACCTTGCGGATCTTGACGTACAGGTCCTGCATGGGTGGGCAGGAGCCGATGATGCCGATTTCGCCATTGCTGTTGTCGACGCCTGGCTTGTCGCTGCCATTGGCGGCCTTGCCGGCAGGTCGTTCTGCGGGCGCACTGCTGGCCGACTGGCGGTCACGCAGGATACGGGCTACCGCCTGGAGCATCTCATCGTGATCGAAAGGCTTGGCGATGTAGTCCACCGCGCCCATCTTCATCGAATCGACAGCCGAGCGCAGGCTGGCATAGCTGGTCATGATCAGCACCGGCGTGCCCTGGCCCAGCTTGATCAGTTCGGTGCCCGGTGCGCCAGGCAGGCGCAGGTCACTGACGATCAGGTCAAAGGTGGGAATGCTGAAACGCTCCTGGGCTTCCTGCACCGAGCCGGCTTCGCTGACCTGGTACTGATTACGTTCAAGCAGGCGACGCAAGGCAGAGCGGATAATGGTTTCGTCTTCGACGATCAAAATGTGCGGCATTGATTCAATTCTCTCGACGGTCTCAGTTCACAGCGGACGTCGCTTCGACATGACGCGGCAAGGTCACCCGAATACGGGTGCCGCGTTGGCTTTCGGTGTCAGCCGGGCTGTCGATGGTGATTTGTCCATAATGCTCTTCAACGATGGAATAGACCAGTGCAAGGCCCAGACCGGTACCTTCACCAGGGTCCTTGGTGGTGAAGAAGGGTTCGAACAATCGGTCCATGATGTTCTGTGGAATACCGCTGCCTTCGTCCTCCACGATCAGGTCGACCGTGTGCTCGAAAGCCTCGCTCTTGACCCTTACGGCGCCCCCGGCGGGGGTGGCATCGCGGGCGTTGGACAACAGGTTGATCAGCACTTGGGCCAGGCGTTGTGAGTCGCCGACCACCCAGTGTTCCGGATCGCACAAGTTATAGAACTGTACTTCGAAATTGCGCCGGTTCAAGGCCAGCAGCCCAATGGCATCCTGGGCGACTTCGGCCAGGCACACGGCTTCATCGTGATTCTGGTGGCCGCCGGCATGGGCAAAGCTCATCAGCGATTGCACGATGCGCGAGACGCGTTTGGTCTGTTCGAGGATCTGCCCGCTGATTTCGGTGATTTCGTCGTCCTCTTCGCGCTCTTCGCGCAGGTTCTGCGCCAGGCACGCGATACCGGTGATCGGATTGCCAATCTCGTGGGCCACCCCGGCCGCCAGGCGCCCGATACTGGCCAGGCGCTCGGAGTGCACCAGTTTGTCTTCGAGCATCTGGGTTTCGGTCAGGTCTTCGACCAGCAACACCAGGCCGCTGTTGCCGGGGGCCAGGGGTTCGTCGATCGCTGCTTTGTGCAGGTTCAGCCAGCGCGTCTGGCCGTCGAGGGCCAGGTGCTGTTTGTGCAGATGTTCATCCGGCAGGTTGATAAAACCCTGCAACAATTCTTTCCACGGATCGGCGATGGTGGTCAGGCGCGAGCCCACCACGCGCTGGGCGGCGATGCCGGTCAGCTCTTCCATGGCCTTGTTCCACATCAGGATCTCCTGGTCCTTGGCCAGGGAGCAGACGCCCATGGGCAGTTCCTGCAAGGTCTGGCGGTGGTAGCGGCGCAGGGCGTCGAGTTCGGCGGCAAGGCCGGTGAGGCGCGAGTGGTAGTCCTCCAGCCGGCTCTCGATAAAGTGGATGTCTTCGGTGACATAGTTTTCGCCGCCGGCCTTGTAGGGCAGGAAGGTCTCGACCATGTCCTGGGATACGCTGGGGCCCATCAGTCCCGACAGGTTGGCCTCGATGCGGTCGCGCAGGCGGCGCAGGGCATAGGGCCGGCGCTCATCGAAGGGCAGGTACAGATCGCGCAATGCCTGCTCCACTTCCTTTTGCGCGGCCTTGGCGCCCAGGGGCTTGGCCAGTTGGGTGGCGAATTCCTGGGGCGATGCCGCATGCAGTTCACGGCGTTGCGGGCGGCGCACGTTATCCACTGCGCAGGCTTCGGCAGCGCTGGTTTCTTCGGGGCTGGCGTTGGTGAACAGGGAAATCAGGGTGAACATCAGCACGTTGGCCGCCAGCGAGGCGATGGCAGCCATGTGCCAACTGGTGTCATCCAGCACGTAGATCATGTTCAGCAGTGGGATGTAGAAGCCCTGCAGGTTACCGACCAGCGGCAGCAGCATGGTCACCAGCCACACCAGGATCCCCGCCAGCAGCCCGGCGATAAACCCGCGCCGGTTGGCGGTCGGCCAGTACAGCACCGAGAGCACGCCCGGCAAGAACTGCAACGTAGCGACGAAGGCCACGATTCCGAGGTTGGCCAGGTCCTGCTCGGCTGCCATCAGCAGGTAGAAGCCATAGCCGGCCATGATGATTGCCACGATCAGCGCGCGGCGTGTCCATTTCAGCCAGCGGTAGATGTTGCCTTCGGCAGGCGGCTGGTACAGCGGCAGTACCAGGTGGTTGAGGGCCATGCCCGACAGCGCCAGGGTGGTGACAATGATCAAGCCGCTGGCCGCCGATAAACCGCCGACGTAGGCCAGCAAGGCCAGGGATTTACTGTTGGCGGCGATGCCGATGCCGAGGGTGAAGTATTCCGGGTTGGTGGTGGCCCCCAGTTTCAGGCCGGCCCAGAGGATCAGCGGCACCGCCAGGCTCATCAGCAGCAGGAACAGCGGCAGGCCCCAACTGGCGCTGACCAGCGAGCGCGGGTTGAGGTTCTCGGTAAAGGTCATGTGGTACATGTGCGGCATGACGATGGCGGAGGCAAAGAACACCAGCAACAGCGTGCGCCATGGGCCTTCTTGCAGCGGAGTGTGCAGGGCGGCGAGGGCGGTCTGGTTTTGCAGCAGCCACAGCTCAAGTTGTTGTGGGCCGTCGAACACTCCGTACAGCGCGTACAGGCCCACGCCACCGATGGCGATCAGCTTGATCACCGACTCGAAGGCAATCGCAAACACCAGGCCTTCGTGTTTTTCCCTAGTGGCGATATGCCGCGAGCCGAAAAAAATCGTGAACAGGGTAATCAGCGCACAAAAGCTCAGGGCCACCCGATGTTGCACCGGCTCATGGGTGAGGATGCCGATGGAATCGGCCACGGCCTGGATTTGCAGGGCCAAAAGCGGCAGCACGCCGATCAGCATGAAAATCGTGGTCAGCGCGCCGGCCCAAGTGCTGCGAAAGCGAAAGGCAAACAGGTCCGCCAACGAGGATAACTGGTAGGTGCGGGTGATCTTCAGGATCGGATACAGCAGCACCGGCGCCAGCAGGAAGGCCCCGGAGACTCCGAGGTAGCTGGAAAGAAATCCGTAACCGTACTGGTACGCCAGGCCCACCGTGCCATAGAACGCCCAGGCGCTGGCATACACGCCCAGCGACAAGGTGTAGGTCAGCGGGTGGCGAATGATCGCCCGCGGGATCATCCCGCGCTCACTGATCCAGGCCACCCCGAACAGCGCGGCCAGGTAGGCGGCGCTGATCAGCAGCATCTGGGTCAGGCTAAAGCTCATCGGCATCTTTTTGGCTCTGCAGGATAAAGGTCACGACGATCAGGATCAGCCACAGCAGATAGGGGCGATACCAGGCGCCCGTGGCGTCGATCCACCAGTCCATGATGGCGGGAGAAAACAGGTAGATCCCGACGACCAACAGCAGGACCAAGCGATAGATGTACATGTTGGCCTCTGATTGAAAAACTGCGGCGATGTTAACGGATGGCTGGCAGGCTGCAAGCGCCTTCAGTGTAATTGCGCCTCGGCCAATGTGAGTGTGCGCGGGATCCGGGTGGCATCCCAGTGCGCAATGCCCCAATCCAGCAGTTCCCGTGGGCTGGCGTGGAGCAATTCATCCCCAGGCGTCTGGCCGAGGGCGCGCAACGCCCTTAATAGCAGCGGTGTGGCCTGATCTCGCGTCAACGGCGGGGAACGGTAGGATTTGCCCAGCTTGTTACCGTCCGGCTGGATGATCAGGGGCACATGCAGGTAGCGCGGCTGGCGCAGGCCCAGCAACTCTTGCAGGTACAACTGGCGTGGCGTGGAGTCGAGCAGGTCGGCGCCGCGTACGATATCGGTCACGCCTTGCCAGGCATCGTCGAGCACCACGGCCAGTTGATAGGCATATAGGCCGTCGCGGCGGCGGATGATGAAATCGCCGACATCGCGGCCCAGGTGTTGTCGGAATTGACCTTGTACACGGTCGGTGAAATGGTATTCCAGCTCGGGAACACGTAGACGAATGGCGGCATCCTGCTGATCGTGGCCGGCATTGCGGCACAGGCCGGGGTAAATGCCGTTGTACGGTTCCAGTTGCTTGCGTGAGCAGGTGCAGGCGTAGGCCAGGCCATGGTTGAACATGTCGTTCAGTACTTTGGCGTAGGCATCATGCCGCTCGCTTTGTCGGACCAGTTCCCCGTCCCATTCAAAACCGTAGCTTTCCAGGGCATGCAGGATCGCCGCCTGGGCGCCGGGCTCTTCACGGGGGGGGTCGAGGTCTTCCATGCGCATCAGCCAGCGGCCTTGATTGGCGCGGGCGTCGAGATAGGAGGCGAGGGCTGCAACCAGGGAGCCGAAGTGCAGGTGGCCGCTGGGCGTGGGGGCGAAACGCCCGATATAGGGGGAGGCTGTCATGGCCTGGATATTACTGGAAAACCGCCAGGTGCCAGAAACAAAAATGGGGCGTTTGCACGCCCCATTCGTTCAGCTCGGCAGGGATTACTTGCCGACCTGCTTTTCCTTGATTTCGGCCAAGGTCTTGCAGTCCACGCACATGTCTGCGGTAGGACGGGCTTCCAGGCGGCGAATGCCGATCTCGACGCCGCAGGATTCGCACCAACCGTATTCTTCGTCTTCGATCAGTTGCAGCGTCTTGTCGATTTTCTTGATCAGCTTGCGCTCGCGATCACGGGCGCGCAGTTCAAGGCTGAACTCTTCTTCCTGGCTGGCTCGGTCGGCCGGGTCAGGGAAGTTGGCTGCTTCGTCCTTCATATGGTCAACGGTACGGTCGACCTCCTGCATCAAGTCCTGTTTCCATTTCTGCAGGATCTTGGTGAAGTGCTTGCGCATGGGCTCGCCCATGTACTCTTCGCCCTTCGACTCAATGTAGGGTTCGAAGCCGCTGATGCTCTGTTGCTTTGCTTGGGTGGACATGAATAGACCGCCTCTCACTCTTCTAATCCATTGCGCAGGATTGCAACATCACCGACACCTGCCGGCCCTGCGGCTGCAAGCGGGCGAACTTACCAGATAGATTCGGGGTGCGCCACTCCCGGTTGTCTGGGCTCGTCGCGCCGGGGTTGCAAACGGCTGCGACCCGCCGTGGCCGGGCATGCATCGTCCCGAATGATGATTTTAGTCTTTTTGCCGGCGCTTGCCCGGCTCATCATCGCCAGCCAGCCAGGCAATAGAACATGTTTTACCTCGCGGGTTCGGTAGAATCCCGATTTTGTCCTCATTGTTAAGGAAGGCTAATGGCTCAGCCCTACAGTGCTCGCAGTCGTGCTATCGAACCTTTTCATGTCATGGCGTTGCTGGCGCGGGCCAATGAGCTACAGGCCGCTGGCCATGATGTGATTCACCTGGAGATCGGCGAGCCGGACTTCACCACCGCCGAGCCGATCATCCAGGCCGGCCAGGCCGCGCTGGCCAATGGCAAGACCCGCTACACCGCCGCCCGTGGCCTGCCGGAGTTGCGCGAGGCCATCAGTGGTTTCTACCAGCAGCGCTATGGCTTGAACATCGACCCCGGGCGCATCCTGATCACCCCGGGCGGCTCCGGGGCCTTGCTGTTGGCCAGCAGCCTGCTGGTGGATCCCGGCAAGCACTGGTTGCTGGCGGACCCTGGCTACCCCTGTAACCGGCATTTCCTACGACTGGTCGAGGGCGCGGCGCAACTGGTGCCGGTTGGCCCCGAGGTGCGATACCAACTGACCGCCGACCTGGTGGAGCGTTATTGGGACCAGGACAGCGTGGGGGCCTTGGTCGCCTCGCCGGCCAACCCGACCGGGACCATCCTGACCCGAGATGAACTGGCTGGCCTGTCCGGTGCGATCAAGGCGCGCAATGGCCATCTGGTGGTGGATGAGATCTATCACGGCCTGACCTATGGCACTGACGCAGCCAGCGTGCTGGAAGTCGATGATGACGCGTTCGTTCTAAACAGTTTTTCAAAGTATTTCGGCATGACCGGTTGGCGCCTCGGCTGGCTGGTGGCACCCCCCGCAGCCGTGGGCGAACTGGAGAAACTGGCGCAGAACCTGTACATCAGCGCCCCCAGCATGGCCCAGCATGCGGCATTGGCCTGTTTTACCCCGCAGACCCTGGCGATTCTTGAAGATCGACGGGCCGAATTCGGGCGCCGGCGTGACTTTTTGTTACCGGCTCTGCGCGAGTTGGGTTTCGGTATTGCGGTCGAACCTGAAGGGGCGTTTTACCTGTATGCCGATATCAGTGCCTTTGGTGGCGATGCTTTCGCGTTCTGCCGGCATTTTCTGGAAACCGAGCATGTGGCATTCACGCCAGGGTTGGATTTCGGTCGCTTCCAGGCCGGTCATCATGTGCGTTTTGCCTACACGCAAAACCTCGATCGACTACAGGAAGCAGTGGAACGCATTGCCCGTGGCTTGCAGAGTTGGCAAGGCTGATGCGCTTTCATCCTCCCCTCGAAGAAGGTCGGCTGATTCGCCGCTACAAGCGCTTTCTGGCCGACATCGAAACCGCAGCCGGCGAATTGTTGACCATCCACTGCCCGAACACCGGCTCGATGTTCAACTGCATGGTCGAGGGTGGCCCGGTCTGGTTCAGCCGCTCCAACGATCCCAAGCGCAAGCTGCCGGGTACCTGGGAAATCGCGCAAACACCCCAGGGCCGCCTGGCGTGCGTCAACACCGCGCGCGCCAATCAACTGGTTGAAGAAGCGCTGAATGCTGGAGTGATCACCGAACTCAACGGCTTTACCGCCTTAAAGCGCGAAGTGCCCTACGGCCAGGAGAAGAGCCGTATCGACTTTCGCCTGGACTACCCCGACGGCGCGGCTTATGTCGAAGTCAAAAGTGTCACCCTGGGGTTTGACGGCACGCCTATCGCAGCGTTTCCCGATGCGGTGACTCAGCGTGGGGCCAAACATTTGCGTGAGCTGGCACATCTGGCTCGCAGCGGTGTACGAGCCGTGCAGTTGTACTGTGTGAATCTGTCTGGCATCGACGGTGTAAGGCCGGCCGAGGAAATCGACGCGGGCTATGCCGCGGCACTGCGGGAAGCCAAGGCTGCCGGGGTGCAAGTTTTAGCTTACGGTGTGCAGGTGAGTGCGCAGCAAATCTATATCGATCGCCCACTGCCAGTGTTGCTCGGCCCCTAGAGCTGTACCCACAACCCCTGTGCGTCCTCGCGGCCGGGCAGGGGGGTCAAGCTTTGGCCTGCGCAGGGGCCGGCGACGCATTCGCCGTTTTCGATCAGAAACAACGCGCCATGGGTGGCACATTGGATCATGCTCGCGCTGGGATCGAGAAACCGGTCAGATTGCCACTCCAGCGGTACGCCGCGATGAGGGCAACGGTTGATATAGAAATACACCCGGCCTTCGCGGCGTACGGCAAACAGCTTGCGGCCATCGATATCGAAGCCGCGGCTGCTGTCTTGGGCAAGTTCGTGGGACGGGCACAGAAACTTCATGAGTGTTCTCAGGTGGTGCGGGTCAAGGGCTGCAGGGCGATCCAGGGTTTATGGGCGAGCCTGGCGCTTGACGTTCAAATGCAAACAATTATCAAATGCCGGCTTCGCCCGTTAGCTGACTGCGTGCTCAGTACGATGCCAGGCCGCCAGGATCTGTCACAACGATTGAGTGATTCAGTGGCTCCACCCCTTGGAAGGAAACCCTTTTATGCGCCTGAGTACCAGCGCTATTGCGCTTGTTGTCGGACTGCTGGTCAACCACGGGGCACAAGCCTCTGAGCTGCCACAACGCTGGGTCAGTGCCGGTGGTGCATTGTCGGAGTGGGTGACGGCCCTGGGTGGGGAGTCCAAACTGGTGGGTGTCGACACCACCAGTCAGCATCCGCAATCACTCAAGGCACTGCCCAGTATCGGTTACCAGCGCCAACTGTCGGCCGAAGGGATCCTGAGCTTGCGCCCGCAAATCCTGGTGGGCACCGAGGAAATGGGACCGCCGCCGGTGCTGGCGCAGATTCGCGGAGCAGGCGTGCAAGTGGAGCTGTTCTCCGCGCAGCCGGATTTGCCGACCCTGCAAGGCAACCTGCAACATCTTGGCAAACTGTTGGGGGCCGAAGCCAAGGCCACGGCACTGTTCAATACCTATCAGCAGCAACTTGACGAGCAGAAAGCGGCCGTGGCCCAGGCGCAAACCCGGCAAAAGGCCCCAGGTGTGCTGCTGGTGCTCGGGCATGCCGGCGGCAAACCACTGATCGCCGGCAAGGACACTGCCGCCGATTGGGTGCTGCAACAAGCCGGTGGGCACAACCTGGCGACGCACAGTGGCTACAAGCCATTTTCCGTAGAGTCCCTGGCGGGGCTGAGTCCTGAAGTGCTGGTGTTCTCTGATCGCGCCCTGAGTGGCGAGGCGGCCCGCGCTGCCTTGTTCAAGGAAAACCCGATTCTGGCGGCCACTTCTGCGGCCAAGACCGGGCGAGTTTTTGAGTTGGATCCCACCTTGTTGGTCGGTGGCCTGGGGCCACGTTTGCCGGCCAGCCTGCAAGCCTTGTCCGCCGGGTTCTATCCGCCTAAAACCCAAGCTGCCCCATGACCACTCTGGTTAAACCGCGCGCGCTGTTCATCGGCTTGAGCCTGTTGTGTGTATTGGCGATCTGGCTGTCCCTGGCTTTGGGGCCGGTCAGCCTGCCATTGCTCGACACCTTGCGCGCCGCCTTGCGCTTGCTGGGCGTGCCCATCGAGGCCCAGGGCCTGGAGCAGGCCGAGTTGATTCTCGGGCAGATCCGTTTACCGCGCACCTTGTTGGGGCTGGCGGTCGGCGGGGTGCTGGCGCTGTCGGGGGTGGCGATGCAGGGGTTGTTCCGCAACCCGTTGGCCGACCCGGGTTTGGTCGGCGTGTCCAGTGGCGCCGCGCTGGGGGCTGCAGTGGCCATCGTCGGTGGCGCGGCCTTCGGTGGCCTGCCGGATGCCGTGGGGCCGTATCTGCTGTCGTTGTGTGCGTTTCTCGGCGGGCTGGGTGTGACTGCGCTGGTCTATCGCCTGGGACGACGTGACGGCCAGACCAATGTCGCGACCATGCTGTTGGCCGGCATCGCCTTGACCGCCCTGGCGGCCTCGGCGGTGGGCCTGTTCACCTACCTGGCGGATGACGCCACCTTGCGCACTCTGACGTTCTGGAACCTGGGCAGCCTCAATGGCGCCAGCTACTCGCGTTTGTGGCCGTTGTTGCTGGTCAGTGCCGGTGTGGCACTGTGGCTACCGCGCCGGGCCAAGGCGCTCAACGCTTTGCTCCTGGGGGAATCGGAAGCCAGTCACCTGGGGATCAACGTTGAGGGGCTCAAGCGTGAGCTGGTGTTTTGCACGGCCCTCGGGGTGGGCGCAGCGGTCGCGGCCGCAGGGTTGATCGGCTTTGTCGGGCTGGTGGTGCCGCACCTTGTGCGGCTGCTGGCCGGGCCGGATCACCGCGTGCTGTTGCCGGCTTCGGTGCTGGCCGGCGCGAGCCTGTTGTTATTTGCTGACCTGGTCGCGCGCCTGGCCCTGGCACCCGCGGAATTGCCCATTGGGATTGTTACCGCCTTTATCGGCGCCCCGTTCTTTCTTTACCTGCTGTTACGAGGGCGCGCCTGATGCTGCGAGTGGAAAACCTGCAGATCTGTCGCGGTCGCAAAACCGTATTGGCCGATGTGACCCTGGACCTCAGGCCGGGTGAAGTATTGGGCGTACTGGGACCTAATGGCGCGGGCAAAAGCACATTGCTCGGTGCATTGTGTGCGCAGTTGCACCCGGATGAAGGGCAGGTATGGCTGGACGATCGCGAGCTAAAGGATTGGCAGGGCGCGCAACGGGCCCAGCGCCTGGCGGTGCTGCCCCAGGTGTCGACCCTGGACTTCGCTTTTCGCGTCGAGGAAGTGGTGGGCATGGGGCGCTTGCCCCATCAGACCGGGCGCGTGCGCGACGATGAAATCATCGACGCCGCCTTGCAGGCCGCCGATGTGGGCCATTTGAGCGGGCGCAGCTACCTGGCTTTGTCCGGTGGCGAGCGCCAGCGCGTGCACCTGGCGCGGGTGCTGGCGCAACTATGGCCGGGTGAAGCCGGGCAGACGTTATTGCTCGATGAGCCGACCTCGATGCTTGACCCCTTGCACCAGCACACCACCTTGCAGGCCATCCGCAGCTTCGCCGACCGTGGTGCCGCGGTGCTGGTGATCCTCCACGACCTGAACCTGGCCGCGCGCTACTGTGACCGCATCCTGCTGCTGGAGAACGGCCGCCCCCATGCCCTGGATACGCCGACGCAGGTGTTGCGTCCTGAACTGCTCAAGGCGGTATTCGGCCTGGATGTACTGGTGCAGCCCCATCCTGAGCTAGGTCATCCATTGATCATCGCCCGCTAAAAAACCGTAGGCAAAAAAAGACCCGGCAAGAGCCGGGTCAAATAACCGTGATTAGCCTGATGAGGAGATAAGCTGAGAGTCCGAACCAATGGTCTTTCAGTTATCGGCTGATCTCGCGACCAGTTGTGATAATCATAACGATTCTCATTTAAGAGTCAACATTTGTTTTTTCGGCCCTGGGATGTTTCCTCAAACGTCTGTTTGGAATTCCCGCAAACACTGGGCATCAGGCCCTCTCAGCTCTTGTTGCGGACCGACAGTGCGTCCAATTGGCGATTCAGGGCTTCCTTGCGCTCGGTTGGAATATCGTTCCAATGCACATCCATCAATGCGCCTTCGATGGCATACAGCAGGACTTTGGAAGCCCGGAAGCCGCGGGTGCGTACTGCCCGGTAGGCGTCTACCGCACCCAGGCGGCGCAGGTCCGAAGCGCTATGGATGCCCACCGCATGCAGCCATTGCGCCGAGGTCTTGCCAAGGTTTTTCAGGTGTTGCAGCTCATCATTCATCAAGCCTCCTTGCGACGGCCGAATGGTTCGGTGGGTATCGTGACCAGGCAAGCCTGAAAGGAGTGTAGCGCTCAGTAGGAAAAGCGTAGTTCTTTGCTCAGAAACGATGTAAACGCTTCTAAGGCTGGCGCTGGAATGTTGACGGTGAGAGGCGCAAGCCCCCAGCCCGCGTTGCGCGGGGCCGGGGATAAGGATGTGCTGTCAGCGGGTGCGGTAACGCAGGCGAGTGCCGAAATTGACCGACATGAGGATCTCGTCAGCACTCAGTTCGGGTGGGAAGTAAGCGCCCGAAATCTGCGCATGGGCCAGGCTGGCGCCTTCCAGCGAACAGTCGCGCAGGTCCAGGCCGCGCAAGTCGGCCGAGCGGAAGTAGGCGTCGGTGAAGTCCACGCCGGCAGCGTCCAGATCCCGCAGGTCGAGCCCACGGAAATCGCCACCGCGCATATCGATGGTGCCACCCTTGGGGCGTTCCTGATTGAAGCCACGGATGTCATCTTTATGCAGTAGCGCGTAGAGCGGGGTATCAAGCAGCTTCGGCTGGCCCATGGCGGCATCTCCCGTTGGAATTATGACGCCATTATAGTGCCACTATTGCTGGCCGTGAGCTGTTAACGGCTTCACGGCCAAGAAATATTTATTACAGGCCAGGCAAGCGTTGGCGAACATGGGCAACCAGTGCGTCCAGTGTCCCGCTTTCATTGGTCTCGACCCGCTTGCTCAGCAGCAGTTCTTCGGCGCTCAGGGGATCACGGCTGGCTTGCTGCTCTTCAATGACTGCCAGGGTGGCGTCAGACGGATCGTTTTTATCTGCCTGACGTTTTGCCAGCCAACTGGCGATAACAGCCTGCGGTGCATTGCAATCAAGGATCAGGAAGGGCGCCCCGGTTGCTTCTGCGACCTGAGCGGCGGCGGCGCGTTGCTCACGCTTGAGGTAGGTCGCGTCCAGGACCACCGGGAAGCCTGCGCGCAGCACGGTTTCGGCGAGGGTATGCAGGCGGGCATAGGTCGCTGTGCTGGCATCTGCGGCATAAATCCCGGCTTGCGGGGTATTCTCGACCTGCTGCTCACCGAACAGGCGTTTGCGCTCGACATCGGAGCGCAGGCGAATCGCCCCCAGCGCGTCGACCAGGCGCATCGCCACGTGGCTTTTGCCGGTCGCCGACACACCATGGGTAATCGCCAGGAAGCGCGAGGGGATGGTGCTGTAGCTTTCGGCCAGGTTGGCGTAGTTGCGGTATTGGCGCAGGGTGGTGGCACGCTCGACGGGTGTTGCCTCGGACGGCATGCTGAACAGCGCGACCTTGGCCCGCACCAGCGCACGGTAGGCTTTATAGAAGTTCAGCAGCTCCAGGCTCTGGTAATCGCCGGTCAGCTCCAGGTACTGGCTGATAAAGCGTCGGGCCAGCGACTTGAGGCCACGGTCTTCCAGGTCCATGGCCAGGAAGCCAGTGTCGGCGCACACGTCGGTGAAGCGAAACGGTTCGTTGAACTCGATGCAGTCGAAGATCACCACGTGCCCGTCGATCATGGTTGCGTTGCCCAGGTGAATATCACCGTGGCACTCACGGATAAAACCATTGAGCTTGCGTTGCTCCAGCAGCGGCTTGAGGCGTTCGAAGCTGCTCTCGGCCCAGGCTTGCAGGGCTTGCAGTTGGGCCAGGTCGGCCTTGTCGCTGAGGAATGGAAGAATCTGCTCGAAGTTCTGCCGCACTGGCGCCATCACTTCGTTCGGGGTGCCGGCCGGATGTGCCTCGGGAACCTTGGGCGCGTTCAGGTGAAATTGCGCAATCTGGCTAGCCATCTCATCAATGTGGCCACTGGTCAGCTCGCCATTGGCCTGCAACGTGCTCAGCAGTTGGCTTTGCGGGAACTGGCGCATTTTCAGCACATGTTCGATGGCGGGGCCTTCGCCGCCCAGTTGCGGTGCTTCAACGCTGCCAGTGATCGGCAACACTTCAAGATACAAATCTTGCGTCAGGCGTTGGTTGAGGCGCAGCTCTTCGTTGCAGAAGTGGGCGCGGGCATCCAGTTGGGTGAAGTCGAGGAAGCCGAAGTTCACCGGCTTCTTGATTTTATAGGCAAAGGGACCGGTGAGCAGGACCCAGGAAATATGGGTTTCGATGACTTGAAACGTTTCGACCGGATGAGGAAACAGGGCCGGGTTTTGCAGGGCGGCAATCAGGGGCTGGCTCACGGGCGATCCTTCGGAGTCTGGGAAAATAATGGAGCGCATTATGGCCGCTCAAGCCGGTCATGCAAACCGCCGTCCGGTTCATGTTGATCATCAATAAAGTGCGTATAATCCGCCGCCATGACTCGTACCCGATCTCCCCGTTCCCGTAAAAAACCTCCTCCCCGCAGCCTGCGCCCCTGGTTGGGCTGGGCGCTCAAGCTCGGCCTGGTGGGCCTGGTGGTGATCGCAGGCATCGCGGTCTACCTCGATGCGGTGGTCCAGGAGAAGTTCTCTGGCAAGCGCTGGACCATCCCGGCGAAGGTCTACGCTCGCCCGCTGGAACTGTTTACCGGCCAGAAGCTGAGCAAGGCGGACTTCCTCACCGAACTCGATGCGCTGGGCTATCGGCGTGAAGCCGTGGCCAACGGCCCGGGCGCTGCGGCTGTCAGCGGGAACACGGTTGATTTGAATACCCGGGGTTTCCAGTTCTATGAAGGCCTGGAAAAGGCGCAGCCCGTGCGTGTGCGCTTCTCCGGTGATTACGTTGCCGAGCTGTCGGCACTCAATGGCGGCAAATTGCCGGTGGTGCGCCTTGAACCGTTGCTGATCGGCGGGATTTACCCGAAGAACCTTGAAGATCGCATCCTGATCAAGATCGATCAGGTACCACCCTACCTGTTGGAAACCCTGGTCGCGGTCGAAGATCGGGACTTCTATAGCCACTGGGGTGTATCGCCCAAGTCCATCGCTCGTGCCGTGTGGGTCAACACCTCCGGCGGGCGGATGACCCAGGGTGGCAGTACCCTGACGCAACAATTGGTCAAGAATTTCTACCTGACCAGTGAACGCAGCCTGACCCGTAAACTCACCGAAGCCATGATGGCAATGTTGCTGGAGCTGCATTACAGCAAGCAGGAAATTCTGGAGGCGTACCTCAATGAGGTGTTCGTTGGCCAGGATGGCCAGCGGGCGGTGCACGGTTTCGGCCTGGCCAGCCAGTTCTTCTTCGGTCAACCATTGTCCGAATTGAAGTTGCACCAGGTGGCGTTGCTGGTGGGCATGGTCAAGGGGCCGTCCTATTACAACCCGCGTCGCAACCCGGAACGGGCGCTGGAGCGCCGCAATCTGGTGCTCGATGTGCTGGAGCAGCAGGGCGTTGCTAGCGCTGAACAGGTGGCTGCCGCGAAGAAGATGCCCCTGGGTGTCACCACCCGTGGCAAGTTGGCAGACAGCTCGTTCCCCGGCTTTATCGACCTGGTCAAACGCCAGTTGCGCGAAGATTATCGCGACGAGGACTTGACCGAAGAAGGCCTGCGGATCTTCACCAGTTTCGACCCGATCCTGCAGATGAAGGCCGAGGCTTCGGTCAGCGATACCTTCAAGCGCCTGGCCGGGCGTAAAGGCTCGGACGAAGTCGAAGCCGCCATGGTGGTGACCAATCCGGAAACCGGTGAGGTCCAGGCCATGATCGGCAGCCGCCAGGCCAGCTTCGCCGGTTTCAATCGGGCGCTGGATGCCGTGCGGCCGATTGGCTCGCTGATCAAACCGGCGGTGTACCTCACCGCGCTGGAAAAACCGAGCAAATACACCCTGACCAGTTGGTTGTCCGACGAGGCGTTTTCGGTCAAGGGTGCCGATGGTCAGGTGTGGAAGCCGCAGAACTATGATCGCCGCTCCCACGGTACGGTTTTCCTGTACCAGGGCCTGGCACATTCCTACAACTTGTCCACGGCGCGACTTGGCCTGGAACTGGGTGTGCCGAATGTGCTCAAGACGCTGGCGCGACTGGGCGTCAGTCGCGAGTTCCCGGCGTACCCGTCGATGTTGCTGGGTGCGGGGGGCTTGAGCCCGATGGAAGTGGCAACCATGTACCAGACCCTCGCCAACGGCGGTTTCAACACGCCGATGCGCGGGATCCGCAGTGTCTTGACGGCGGAGGGGGAGCCGCTCAAGCGTTACCCGTTCCAGATCGAGCAACGCTTTGACCCAGCCTCCATCTACCTGACCCAGAACGCCATGCAGCGCGTCATGCGCGAAGGTACCGGGCGCTCGGTCTACAGCGTGTTGCCGTCCAACCTGACGCTGGCTGGCAAGACCGGTACCAGTAACGATTCCCGTGACAGCTGGTTCGCCGGTTTCAGCCAGGACCTGCTCGCGGTGGTCTGGCTGGGACGCGATGACAACGGCAAGACACCCTTTACCGGCGCGACCGGCGCCTTGCAGGTCTGGACCAGCTTTATGCGCAAGGCCGACCCGCTGCCACTGAACATGCCACAACCTGACAATATCGTTCAGGCCTGGATCGATTCCCATACCGGCCAGGGCTCCGATGCCAACTGTCCGGGCGCGGTGCAGATGCCGTATATTCGCGGCAGCGAACCGCCAGCCGGCGCACCGTGTGGTGGCGTGCCCACAGACGCGGATTCGGTGATGGATTGGGTCAAGGGCTGGATGAATTAAGCAAAGAGGATTTCAAGTGAACAAGTGGTTGATTCCAGCTGTTACAACATTGGCTTTGCTCAGTGGTTGTTCCACCGTGCAGCGTGGCTCCATCCCGGTGGTGGATTCCGGCACGGCCGTGTCCAACAATGATCGGATTTCGGCCAATGGCGGTTTTCGCCAGACCGTAGTCACGCGTCCGAACCCTGCTACGACGCAAGCCGTACCTCAGGATTCCGGGGTGGTGGTCATGGTTCCGGGCGGTGGTGCCACCACTTCTGCGCCGATCAGCTCCGCGCCATGGACGCCTGGGCCAATCACCCCGGGTCCGTCGAACTCCGCACCGATTCAAACGGCGCCGATCAACCAGGGCAGCTACTCCATGCCTTCGACACCGAGTGGGATTCCTTCCGCAAGCAGCGGTGGGCTGTCTGCCGACGAGCAATTGGACGGTCCGGTCCTGGCCTTGCTCACGACCGCCCAGCAACAGCAGGCCGGTGGTGACTTGAATGGCGCATCGTCCAGCCTTGAGCGCGCCCAGCGTGTAGCACCGCGCGAACCACAGGTTCTGTATCGCCTGGCACAAGTGCGCATGGCCCAGGGGGATGCGCCACAAGCTGAACAGTTCGCCCGTCGTGGCTTGACCATGGCCAATGGTCGCCCTGACCTGCAAGCCAGTTTGTGGGCCCTGATTGGTGACGCACGTGCTGCGCAAGGTGACGCCGCGGGTGCCGCCCAGGCCCGGCAAAAAGCCAAGGTCAGCCTCTGATGGATTCGCGTTTTCCGGCGATTGCCGAACAGTTGCTGTTGATTGAGCGTGAACTGCGCGTGCAGGGCTGGTGGGACGAAGTGTCTCCCAGTGCCGAGGCGCTGAGCAGCGTCGAGCCTTTTTCTGTCGATACCCTGGATTTTCACCAGTGGTTGCAGTGGATTTTCCTGGCCCGGATGAAACAGATCCTGGAGCAGGACTTGCCGCTGCCCAATGCGTCGGGAATCCTGGAGATGGCCGAGATGGTCTACGCCGATCGTCCGCGCGAGAGCCTCGGCTTGCGCAATGCGCTGAAAAAGTTCGATCAACTGATCGTCGACGCTCGTTAATTGCCTGACTGCCGGGTTTTCCGGCAGTCTTGCGCACATTTCTACCGCTTGACGACATTCAGGCGAGTTTTATCCCTCCTCAAACCCCTTTCTTCTGCGTTCTCATGCGCTTACTTGGAAAAAAGCGCAATTATTGCTTGACTTGAAGGGGCTGAAACAGAAGAATCCAAAGTCCGCTGTATCGGGACTGCCAGAAGCAGGCCCGCTCAGCAGATCATGAGGCGCACATCCGCGCCGACCTGTTACACCCGCAACGCGTTACCTCGCGCTGGGTGGGAAAAGCCCGCAACACTTGGGACGATCCCAATACTTGCTCAGTCAGTGCTGACGTAGTCGGCGACCACCGTCGCTCATGCTCTGTTGAGAAGTAAACCTATTAAGACCCGTCGGTTTTCAACGGACGGTATTCTGGCGTTTTAGAGGTGAACAACGTGGAGCTTTTATCTGGTGGTGAGATGCTCGTCCGCTTTTTGCGTGACGAAGGCGTCGACTATATCTACGGGTACCCAGGTGGTGCTCTGCTGCATGTCTACGACGCACTGTTCAAGGAACCTGGTGTTACCCACATCCTGGTTCGCCACGAACAGGCCGCGACCCATATGGCTGACGGTTATGCCCGTGCCACCGGTAAAGCCGGCGTGGTGCTGGTAACGTCCGGCCCAGGCGCAACCAATGCCATTACCGGCATCGCGACTGCTTATATGGACTCCATTCCGATGGTGATCATTTCCGGCCAGGTGCCCAGCACCATGGTTGGTACCGATGCATTCCAGGAAACCGACATGATCGGTATCTCCCGGCCGATCGTGAAGCACAGCTTCATGATCAAGCATCCGTCGGAGATCCCGGACGTCATGAAAAAGGCCTTCTACCTCGCACAGTCCGGTCGCCCGGGGCCGGTGGTGGTCGATATCCCGAAAGACATGACCAACCCGGCGGAAAAATTCGAATACGTCTTCCCGAAGAAAGCCAAGCTGCGCTCCTACAGCCCGGCCGTTCGTGGGCACTCGGGGCAGATCCGCAAGGCAGCAGAAATGCTCCTGGCGGCCAAGCGCCCAGTGCTTTACTCCGGCGGCGGGGTGATCCTGGGCGGCGGTTCTGCACCGCTGACCGAACTGGCCAAGATGCTGAACCTGCCAGTGACCAACACCCTGATGGGGCTCGGCGCCTTCCCGGGTTCGGATCGTCAGTTCGTCGGCATGCTCGGCATGCACGGCAGCTACACCGCCAACCTGACCATGCACCACGCCGATGTGATTCTGGCCGTGGGTGCGCGGTTCGATGACCGGGTGATCAACGGCGCGAGCAAGTTCTGCCCGAATGCCAAGATCATCCACATCGATATCGACCCGGCGTCCATCTCCAAGACCATCAAGGCCGACGTGCCGATCGTAGGTCCAGTGGAAAGCGTATTGACCGAAATGGTCGCCGCGCTCAAGGACATCGGTGAGGCACCGAACAAGGAGTCCGTTGCCAGTTGGTGGAAGCAGATCGACGAATGGCGTGGCGATCGCGGCTTGTTCCCTTACGACAAGGGCGACGGCAGCATCATCAAGCCACAGACCGTGATCGAAACCCTGTGCGAAGTGACCAAGGGCGACGCCTTTGTGACCTCCGACGTGGGCCAGCACCAGATGTTCGCCGCGCAGTACTACAAGTTCGACAAGCCTAACCGCTGGATCAACTCCGGTGGCCTGGGCACGATGGGCTTTGGTTTCCCTGCGGCCATGGGTGTGAAACTGAGCTTCCCCGACACCGACGTTGCATGCGTGACCGGTGAGGGCAGCATCCAGATGAACATCCAGGAGCTGTCGACCTGCCTGCAATATGGCTTGCCGGTGAAGATCGTCTGCCTGAACAACGGTGTACTGGGCATGGTTCGCCAGTGGCAGGACATGAGCTACAACAGCCGTCACTCCCATTCCTACATGGAATCGCTGCCTGATTTCGTCAAGTTGGTTGAAGCCTATGGCCACGTCGGCATGCGCATCACCGATTTGAAGGATCTGAAGCCGAAGATGGAAGAGGCGTTCGCCATGAAGGATCGCCTGGTGTTCATCGACATCCAGGTCGACACCAGCGAGCACGTCTACCCGATGCAGATCAAAGACGGCTCTATGCGCGACATGTGGCTGAACAAGACGGAGCGAACCTAATCATGCGGCACATTATCTCCCTGCTTCTGGAGAACGAACCCGGCGCTCTGTCTCGCGTTGTCGGCCTGTTTTCGCAACGCAACTACAACATCGAAAGCCTGACCGTGGCCCCGACCGAAGACCCGACCCTGTCGCGTCTGACGTTGACTACTGTAGGCCACGATGAGGTGATCGAGCAGATCACCAAGAACCTCAACAAGCTGATCGAAGTGGTCAAGCTGGTCGACTTGTCGGAAAGTGCCCACATCGAGCGCGAGCTGATGCTGGTCAAGGTCAAGGCCACGGGCGCCCAGCGTGCCGAGATCAAACGCACTACCGATATTTATCGCGGGCAGATCGTCGATGTGAGCGCCAGCGTTTATACCGTGCAACTGACCGGTACAAGCGACAAGCTGGACAGCTTCATCCAGTCGATCGGGACGGCCTCGATTCTGGAAACCGTACGCAGTGGTGTCACCGGGATTGCCCGTGGCGACAAAGTACTCAGCATCTAACCCAAATTAGTGAATGGCCTTAAGGGCCTGGATATATAGAGGAACCTCATGAAAGTTTATTACGAAAAAGATTGTGACCTGTCGATCATCCAGGGCAAAAAAGTCGCCATCATCGGCTACGGTTCCCAGGGCCACGCTCAAGCGTGCAACCTGAAAGACTCCGGCGTTGACGTGACTGTTGGCCTGCGCAAAGGCTCGGCGACCGTTGCCAAGGCAGAGGCTCATGGCCTGAAAGTGACTGACGTTGCTTCCGCTGTTGCTGCTGCCGACCTGGTCATGATCCTGACCCCGGACGAGTTCCAGTCCGCGCTGTACAAGAACGAAATCGAGCCGAACATCAAGAAGGGCGCCACCCTGGCCTTCTCCCACGGCTTCGCGATCCACTACAACCAGGTAGTACCGCGCGCTGACCTCGACGTGATCATGATCGCGCCCAAGGCTCCAGGCCACACCGTACGTTCCGAGTTCGTCAAAGGCGGCGGTATCCCTGACCTGATCGCGATCTACCAGGACGCTTCGGGCAACGCCAAGAACGTTGCACTGTCCTACGCTGCTGGCGTTGGTGGTGGTCGTACCGGCATCATCGAAACCACCTTCAAGGACGAGACCGAAACCGACCTGTTCGGCGAGCAAGCCGTTCTGTGCGGCGGTACCGTCGAGCTGGTAAAAGCTGGTTTCGAAACCCTGGTTGAAGCTGGCTACGCGCCGGAAATGGCCTACTTCGAGTGCCTGCACGAACTGAAGCTGATCGTTGACCTCATGTACGAAGGCGGTATCGCCAACATGAACTACTCGATCTCCAACAACGCCGAATACGGCGAGTACGTGACTGGTCCGGAAGTGATCAACGCCGAATCCCGTCAGGCCATGCGCAACGCCCTGAAACGTATTCAGGACGGCGAGTACGCCAAAATGTTCATCAGCGAAGGTGCAACCGGCTACCCTTCGATGACCGCCAAGCGTCGTAACAACGCCGCCCACGGTATCGAAATCATCGGCGAGCAACTGCGCTCCATGATGCCGTGGATCGGTGCCAACAAGATCGTCGACAAAGCCAAGAACTAAGTCGTACGTATCAAGTGAAAACGCGGCCTCGGCCGCGTTTTTTCGTTTGAGGGCTGGTTCTGGTATAAAGCTGCATCGTTTGCGAGCGAACACTCGCCGCAAGTGTCTGTCGAATTTTTTCACACCGTTGCAAGGTAAAGTCCATGAGCGAACGTCCCGAAGAGCCAAACCAGGCCTCTGACGCCGAAAGCCTGCTACCGATCGATGAGCATGTCGAAGAAGGGCATGACGCGGAAGGCCGCAAGGTCCGGCATCGTGGCATCTATCTTCTACCCAACCTGTTCACCACGGCGAACCTGTTTGCCGGTTTCTACTCCATCATCAATTCCATGAGCGCCCAGAGCGCCTTGGCGGCAGGTGATGCAGCGAGTGCCAGCAAATACTTCGGTTTTGCCGCCATCGCGATCTTCGTGGCCATGGTGCTCGACGGCCTTGATGGGCGCGTGGCGCGGATGACCAATACCCAAAGCGCCTTCGGTGCCGAGTACGACTCGCTGTCGGACATGGTTGCCTTTGGTGTTGCACCTGCGTTGTTGGCGTTTGCCTGGGCGCTGGGAGATATGGGTAAGGTGGGCTGGATGGTTGCCTTCATCTATGTGGCGGGAGCTGCGCTGCGTCTGGCACGCTTCAATACCCAGGTAGGCACTGCCGACAAACGCTACTTCATTGGCCTGGCCAGCCCTGCCGCGGCAGGTGTGGTGGCGGGTATTGTCTGGGCGTTCAGTGACTATGGTATCCAGGGGTCGAAGATGTCGTTCCTGGTAGCCTTGATGGTCGCGGCGGCTGGCATGCTGATGGTCAGTAACATCAAGTACAACAGCTTCAAGGAGTTCGACCTGAAGGGGCGGGTGCCTTTCGTGGCAATTCTGGTGGTGGTGCTGGTCTTCGCGGTCGTCTTCAGCGATCCGCCGCGGATTCTGTTGCTGGCGTTCCTGGTGTATGCCGCATCGGGCCCGGTTCAGTACCTGTTGCATCTTCGCCGGGACAAAACATTGCCTTAATGTAATTTCCCCCATACTCCGCAGTCTATTGGTGCATCAGTTCTCCAATGCTGCGGAGTTGCCATGTTAATCAAGTTGCCCAAAGCGTCCGACTGCCATGAATCGGATGTCACCCCAGAATCCCTCTATTTCTCCCGTCGCAGTTTGCTCGGTGGCGCGCTTGCCGGTATTGCGGCCAGTAGCCTGCCGCGTTGGGCGAGTGCGGCTGACGCTGCGCGTTATGCCGATGTCGAGCCGGGCAAGGCTCCCGGCTGGTTCGCCGAGAAGCTGCCAGGCACTCAATGGCAGGCAGTGACGGTCAAAGACGAAGCCATCACGCCATTCAAGGATGCGACCCACTACAACAACTTCTATGAGTTCGGTACTGATAAGGGCGACCCGGCGGCAAATGCCGGGTCGCTCAAGACCGAGCCATGGAGCGTCGTAATTGATGGGGAGGTTGCAAAGCCGGGGCGTTATGCCTTGGAAGACTTCATGAAACCGTATCAGTTGGAGGAGCGGATCTATCGTCTGCGCTGTGTCGAGGCGTGGTCGATGGTCATTCCCTGGATGGGGTTCCCCATATCAGCCCTGCTGAAACAGGTTGAGCCGACCTCCAAGGCCAAGTACATCCGCTTTGAAACCCTCCAGGACCCCAAGAGCATGCCGGGCCAGCGTTCGAGCTTCGGCCTGATCGACTGGCCTTATGTAGAAGGGTTGCGCCTGGATGAGGCGATGAACCCTCTGGCGATCCTGGCGGTGGGCATGTATGGGCGTGAATTGCCCAACCAGAATGGTGCGCCGCTGCGTTTGGTGGTGCCATGGAAGTATGGCTTCAAGAGTGTGAAGTCCATCGTGCGGATCAGCCTGGTGAGTGAGCAGCCGAAAACTACCTGGCAAAGCATTGCGGCGGATGAGTATGGGTTTTATGCGAATGTGAATCCCACGGTCGATCACCCACGCTGGACCCAGGCGCGGGAACGACGGCTGCCCAGTGGCCTGTTCAGCCCGAATGTGCGCGAGACGCAGATGTTCAACGGTTACTCGCAAGAGGTCGCCTCTCTTTATACGGGCCTTGATCTGCGGAAGAACTATTGATGCGTTACCCCATATGGCGCGTCGGCGTCTTTATAGCAGCGGCGGTGTGGCCGTTGTATTGGTTATATGAGGCCTGGAGCCTGGCCCTGGGGCCTGATCCCGGCAAAGTGCTGGTTGATCGCCTGGGGTTGGGAACGCTGATCCTGTTGCTGGTCACCCTGGGGATGACGCCTCTGCAAAAACTGAGCGGTTGGGCAGGGTGGATCGCTGTGCGCCGGCAGTTGGGGTTGTGGTGCTTTGCTTATGTGGTGCTGCACCTTGCGGCTTACTGTGTATTTATCCTGGGGTTGGATTGGTCGCAATTGGGCGTGGAGTTACGCAAGCGGCCCTACATTATTGTGGGGGCGTTGGGTTTCCTGTGCCTGCTGGCGTTGGCGGTGACCTCCAATCGCTACAGCCAGCGTCGGTTGGGTAGCCGTTGGAAGAAGTTGCATCGCTTGGTGTATGTGATTCTGGGGCTTGGTTTATTGCACATGCTTTGGATCGTGCGGGCTGACCTGAAGGAATGGGCTATCTATGCTTCTATAGGCGCGCTGCTTTTGCTCCTGCGGATCCCGCCTGTGATGCGTCGAATCCCTCGTCTTATTGCTAAAAAAGCACCTTCTGCAACAAAAGTGTAATTAGCCCTTGACCGCAGAATCAGGAAGTCTATAATTCGCCCCACTTCCGGCGCAGTCGAAACGGAAAACTCCTTGGT